>NZ_JAUBRI010000043.1:0-66490 GCF_036701795.1 Microcoleus sp. N9_A1 | reverse complement strand
AATTCATCCGACTTCGCAACCTCTCTCAAAATATAGCCGATCGCCTCACCCGCCGCCTTAATCAAATCGTGATTATCTAGAATCCTCGGATTTTTGCTCAACCCTTCCGTCATCCGATTTGCCAGTTCATCAGCGGCCATAGTCTCAGCGATACTACCAGCGATCGCAGCTAAGATAGAAACTCCCCCAAGTGCGATCGGGCCGCCGATAATACCCGCTGCTGCTTGAGTTGCCGGATTGGCGATCGCGCTTGAAATAAGTTGACCAACAGCCATCACCGCACTGTATCCAATTACCCTAATTTTAGTATTAGCTAAATCAATTAACGGCATAAAATAAACATTCCTCTTTTAAATAGTTGGTAGTAATTATATCTTGCACGCTTGCGTTTAGTCCGTCGGGGGTTTCAACCCCCGCCTCATAGCGAAAGTCGGTTTGAACCGACTGAAAAGTTAGTTGATATCAAAAGGTTTTTAGTCCTCATTGCGAGGACTTGCGCTATGAGACAGGGGTTTTAAACCCTGGCGGTTATTGCAAATGCAATAACTCAAATATTGCAACTACAAAACAGCAGCCACACTTGCCATCAACAACCCTTGAAACAACTTCACCCCATCAGTTTCGCCCAACATCGGATCGGATGCCCGTTCTGGATGCGGCATCATTCCTAACACATTGCCTTGGCGATTACAAATGCCGGCAATATTATTTAACGAACCGTTGGGATTGCCAGCATCGCTAATTTTGCCCGCCTCTGTGCAGTAGCGAAACAGCACTTGCTCGTGCTCTTCTAGTTCTGCTAATGTATCGGCATCAGCATAATAGTTGCCTTCACCGTGGGCGATCGGCAAATCGATGATTTCACCGGAAGTATAAGCCGCAGTCCAACGAGTATTACCGCGTTCGACTTTCAAAGAAGCGCGATCGCAAATAAAATTCAATCCCGCATTCCGCACCAGCGCCCCCGGCAACAAACCAGCTTCAGTCAACACCTGAAAACCGTTGCAGATGCCGAGTACAAGTTTGCCCTGTTTCGCGTGTTCCGCAGTAGCCCGCATCGCCGGAGAAAAACGGGCGATCGCGCCGCACCGCAAATAATCTCCGTAACTGAAACCGCCGGGAATTACAATGATGTCAATATCCGAAATATCGGTATCTTCGTGCCAAATCATCCGCGTCGGTTGGTGCAGTAACCCTTGAGTTACCCACACCACATCGCGATCGCAATTTGAGCCCGGAAAAACAATAACTCCAAATTTCATAAGCTGAAGGAAGAAGGAAGAAGGAAGTTCGGCAACGGATTATGTAACGGATGTAACGGATGTCAGGAAGAAGGAAGAGGTATCAACTTAAGACTAAAATCTTATGTTTCTCTCCCTTGTATCTAAGTCTCGATCCCCCTAAATCCCCCTTAAGAAGGGGAGTAGGGGTTGACTTTGAGTGTTCCGAGTTCCCGCGTTTTTAACAGAGACTTTGAATGCTCTTGTCCCCCCCTTATTAAGGGGGGTTAGGGGGGATCTCCGGGTTTAAAAACACCCTAGGGACGATCGCATTTATGCCGCCGCTGTCTCCACAGCAACAGGAATTTCAGTCAAATCAAAGCGATAATTTTCAATCACTGGATTGGCCAAAAGTTGGTCGCAAACGCGATCGAGTTGTTCGCGGGCCTCCGACTCACCAGCAGCAGTCAGCGTCAATTCAACGTACTTCCCGATTCGCACACGCTCAACATTGTCGTATCCCATGTGTTGCAAGCCAGACTGTACGGCAGTGCCGGCGGGATCTAAAACAGAAGGGCGGAGGGTAACATAGATTTGGGCAAGATATTTCTGAGTCACGGGAATGTTGCGGTAGGTGATGTGAAAGTTAGCCCCATTGTATTCTACAACCGAGCTGCGCGCCGATCGCCATTTGGTTCGCCCAAGTAAGATAGCCTAGAAACAGGGACAGATTTGACTCCAGCAGATTCGAGAAAAAAATTATGAGAACCAACCACACCCGCAGTCAGGAGCGTATTTTAAACTTGCTCAAAGTCCTGAATCGATCGCTCTCAGCGCAAGATATCTACTTAGAACTGCGTAACAGCGACCAAAGCATGGGCTTAGCAACAGTTTACCGCTCCCTCGACGGTTTAAAGCGAGAGGGGTTCGTTCACGTCAGAACCCTCGCTAGTGGCGAGTCTCTCTACGGTGCCGCCCACCAAGACCAACACCACCTAACTTGTCTGGAATGTGGCGCGTCAATTACGATCGACGAATGCCCTGTCCACCATTTAGAAAGCCAACTGCAACAATCTCATTCTTTCAAGATTTATTATCACACTTTGGAGTTTTTCGGATTGTGCGATCGATGTACTTTGGCTCAAGAATCTTAGAAAAGTTATTAGTCATGAGTGATATCAATTCCGGTTACACTCATCATAAATGTTGACTGTAGAAGGAGGGGTCGAAAAACTGCATGGTTGAGTGTTAACTGTTAACTCGATTTTATGATTCCGATGCAACCGCAAACGATATAGCAATCCTCGGATCATTTGTGAATTTATTACTTTCTCCCCGCGGGTTCGGGGAGAGTTGGGGTGGGGTGCAAAAGTGAGATGCTCCCGGTGTTGTTTGTGTAGCGACAGATTTCAACCTGTTGTTTTATTAACTCGCTCAAGGATGCAAAAACTCTAAATGATCTCCGGGAATCGATCGCAATTTTGCAGCAGATCCTTGCAGTTTCAACCTACCGCGTTCTAACATGATAATCCAATCGGCGCGATCGATCACTCGCGGCCTGTGACTGATGAAAATCGTGGTTTTCCCCTGCCGATACATCAACAATTGTTCTAAAACTTCCGCTTCGCTTGCGGGGTCAAGCCCTGCGGTCGATTCGTCTAAAATCAATACGGGCGGGTTGTTGAGAATGGCACGGGCGATCGCCAATCTTTGTCTTTGTCCGCCAGAAATATTCGCTCCAAACTCCCCTAAAACAGTTTGATATTTATCCGGCAATTGGCTGATAAATTCATCCGCCCCCGCAATTTTGCAGACTTTAACAATCTGTTCAAAGCTGATATCTGGACTGCCCAAACGAAAATTTTCGAGAATCGATCTGCTCCAAAAATGTGCTTCTTGAGGAACCAATACTACCTGCTGTCTGAGACTGTCGAGAGACAAATCCTGCAAGTTGTAACCGCCAATTCTAATATTACCAGATTGCAGCGGATACAGACCAGCAATTACTTTAGCTAGCGTACTTTTTCCGCAGCCAGAATAGCCGATCAAAGCAATTGCTTGACCGCCGGGAAACGTAACGGAAAAATTTTCCAGCAAGTCAAGTCGGCCGGGGTAGTGAAAATTAACACTCTTGCAAACAATACCGTCGCGGTTCTGAATTGTTACAAAAGGTTTATTCGTATCGTCTTTAGTTTCGGGTTCAGCATCGATGACTTCCGACAGCCGTTGAGTAGCTGTCTGCACGCGAGTCATCTCATCAGTAAATCCTACTAGCGAGTTCACCCAAGTAGTAACGTTTTGATTCATGCTAATAAACGCTAGCAACTGACCTATACTCAATACCTTGTCAATCACCAAACCGCTACCAAGCCACAGCAGAGTAATGCTGCCAGCAGAGGCAACAAACCCAGAAAATATATTGTTGAGAATGCCAATTTGTGTAGTGCGAAAAGTGAGCTTTGCTAAGCGACCGAAGCGGGTTTGAAATTCTTCCCAAAGTTGCTGACCGCTGCTAGTAGTTTTGATAGTCAGCGCGCCTTTAAACGTTTCTACTAAGACGCCTTGAGTTTCTGCTTCCAGCACAAATAAACTGCGCGTTTTTTGCTGCAAAATGGGCAAAAATACCACTGTAGAGGCAGTCATTAATAGAGCTATAGCTGTAGCTGCTAACGTCAGTTCCTTGCTGTAAAATAACATAAAAACAAAAGAAACTACAGCGATAAAAAATTGACTAGGCAAGCTGATAGCGACTTGAGAAACTAATTTATTTATTTCTTGGATATCTTGTAATCTACTGACAATTTCGCCACTGCGTCTGGTTTCGTAAAAACTCAAAGGTAATCGCAGGAATTTGCGCGCAAATTCCATCACCAATCCCAATTCTAAACGCTGAGAAAACTGAGCAATTAAGTTCGACTGTACCAATCCTAAACTGCTGCTAAAAAGGTTCATAACTATAACTGCGATCGCCACAGTCGCCAGGAGTTGTCTGTCGCCCCGCACCAGAATGTCGTCGGTGAGCAGTTGAACGAGAAAAGGCGAAGAAATCGACAGCAAACCCAACACTGCATTCAGCAAAAATGCTTCCATTAAAATCGGGCGATAAATCCCAATCCGGCGCATCCATTTTTGTAAAGAATTGGCGGGGGGTTGACCCTCTGCGGCCGCAAAAAACCGCTCCGCATCCGGTTCTACTAGCAAGCACAGCCAATCTGTCCAAGCTGCTGCTAATTCTGCTTTAGAAACATAGCGCATACCGACAGCGGGATCGCCGATCGCATATTTTTCGCCCTGTTTTCCGTACAAAACAACCCAGTGATAACCACTCCAGTGAATAATTGCCGGTAAAGGTGCTTCGTCAATTTTGTCTAAAATAGCAGCGGCTGCTCGCACGGATCGAGCATTAAAGCCGATCGCCTCAGCACCTTGTTTCAAGCCCAGTAAAGTCGTCCCCTTTTGGCCAGTGCCCGCACATTCTCGCAAGCGACTAATAGTAAAATTCTGTCCGTAAAATTTCGCTATCGAAGCCAAACAAGCCGCCCCGCAATCTTCTTCGCTCTGCTGGATCACAACCTGATATTTCTTAAACCTGTTAACTTGTCCGAATAATGGCATTTTGCCGATCAAAGGGATGTTCTTTAACATTTTGGAAAATGAATAATGGGTAGAGCATAATGAACATTACTCATCACCAACTAGCCAATCAGCAAAAAGCACCCATAAAGTTATGGGTGCTTTTTTGCTCCACAGTTATAGAGCTCAATTGAGAGCAGTAAACTTTAGTAGTAGGCGTAGCGGACTACTCTTTTGAAGGAACCGTCGCAATTCCGGCGGTATACAACCCAACTGCGCCGACGGCGGTGACAGCGATCGTAATAGTGACCGCCATTGACGCTAGCTGATTCTTCAGGGGTGAGTTCAGCAAACAGTGCGTTGTCCTTTGTTTCTTGCATGATGATTTGACTCCATTTAACTTGATAAGATTGAACGAGAAATAGAAATTTTATAAAATTTATATAGTCTCGTGTAATTACTAACTCATAGTTCTTCAAGTGCTGTGCGATTTCCGGAATATTACTGAGAAGTTTTCACAATTTATCCGATCGCACTACCTGACTCATTTATCTAAACCACTAGGGTTTTGTAAGGGCGATCGCGCATTGGATCGTACAGATAAAGCTGGCTCGGCTGCGGTATGAAAAATAGCAGATTGACGCCATTGATGCTACTGTTAGCGCTGTTACTGTTGGTGTTAGCGCCGTTGAGACCGCTGGTAATGCTGCCGCCGCTAACAGTCGCAGATTCTCGATCGGTTAGTTCAGTGAACAGTGAATCTTGTAAATTTTCTGGCATGAGTAACTCCTATAAATACCTATCTACTTACTTACTTACGTGCATATACAATGAAAACCCGGTAACAGCGCCAAAACTGATGCCTGAAACACCGTATTTTGATGCTGATTGCCCGCTTGACTTACCAGTTTTGACGTTTGAGGAAGTTTGCGGGTACGAAGGGCAAAGCTGTACGGATTCTTACCTTGACCCTATGAATTTTGATTTAGACTTCTAAACCTATGCTTGGTATCCGGAAAGCTGAAAATAAATGTGACAAAAGAATTAGGCGATCGATCTCACCCTCTTCCAACTCATACCATTTGAGATTTGAGATTTGAGATTTTAGAACTAATATCAAAACGATTCCCCTCACCCCCAATAGCCGCCATGCCTCGCACTACCGAACCCACACCCGCAGAAACCTTTGATAACGACCAGTTTTTGCCCCCTGTCAGCCGCTGGACGACTTTGGGGGGAATTTTGATGGTGGCCACGTTTGGCGGGGCGATCGCCCTTGCAAGCGTCACCAAATACAGCGCCACAGTCAAAGCAGAGGCGATCGTCCGTCCCGCCGGAGAAGTGCGCGTCGTGCAAGCCGCCACCGAAGGAAACGTCGAAAGCATTGCTGTCAGCGAAAATCAGATAGTGAAAGCCGGAGATGCGATCGCAGTTGTAGACGGTTCGCGTTTGGGCGATCGAAACAAGCAGTTCCAAGAAATAATTAATCAGTCTCAAGCAGCAGCACAGCAAATCAACCAGCAACTGCGCGACTTAGAAAATCAAATTTTGGCCAGCGCCCAACTTAAAAGCGCCCAAAGCGGAAGTTCCGCCGAACAGGAATTAGTCGAATCCGCTTTAGTCAAAATCGCCGCATCGCTGCCGGATGTTGCCGAGAAACTGGGTAGAAGTCGGCGGGTTTTGCTCGTCAAGCGATCGACTATCCAACAACAATTGACTCAAGCTAAAAAAGAGCTCAATCAAATTGAGTTAAAACTCGAAAATAGCGTGATCCGCGCGCCCGCGGATGGTACAATTCTCAGATTGGAAATACAAAATACTGGTCAAACCGTACAAGTCGGCAGCGCGATCGCCCAAATCGTCCCCAGCGACGTACCTCTGGTAGTCAAAGCCAAGGTGACATCCCAAGACATCGCTCGCATCCAAATCGGCCAACCCGTACAGATCAGGATTTCGGCTTTACCTTTCCCTGATTACGGGACATTAAAAGGAACTGTCAGCGAAATCGCCCCAGATGCGATCGCGCCTCAAAATTCCGGTAATAATTTAGGTACAGCTTATTACGAAGTGTCAATTAAGCCAGAACAAAATTATTTAACCAAACTCCAATCCACCAGCGGTCAATTCTTCGGAAATTCCCAGGCAAATGTCCCCCGCCAGTATTCAATTCAATCGGGAATGGAGGGCAGAGCCGATATTATTACGGGCCAAGAAACAGTCCTCACATTTGTGCTGCGGAAGGCAAGGTTGCTGACAGATTTGTAATTTATTTCCATCCCATTTCTTAAATTCAGTCTCGCGTTGCGCGGACTTTGTTTTTGTAGACGCGGTTTCAACCGCCGAGTCTAATCTTTGTTTGATCAGACGTGGTTTCAACCGCCGAGTTTATGTTTATACTAAATACATAACATCGATCGCCAATATGAAAGTCAACGATAAACTCAAGACCATCCTAACTCAGTTGCGATCGCAATTCGAGCAACTCTACGGCGATCGTCTCACCCAAATGGTACTCTACGGTTCCCAAGCGCGGGGCGACGCACATCCCGACTCAGATATTGATGTTTTGGTTGTTCTCAAAGGGCAAGTCAATCCCGGCGAATAAATCAAAAGAATCAGCCATATTCGGGCAGACTTGTCTCTCCAAAATGATGAAGTGATTAGCTATTTGTTTATGGACGAAAATCTGTTTACGCACTACAACCGGCCTTTATTGAGGAACATTCGTAAAGAGGGAATAGCTTTATGAAACCCGAACAATTCAAATTTTTGATGCAAGTGTTGCAGGCAACGAAAGACAGTGGCGGAGATCGTAGTGTAATTTATCCCATATTGCGGGATAATCTCAACTTAATTAATGATGATTTGGCTGCGGTTTTGCAAAATTGGGCGAGGGAAACTTTGGCAAACTTAGATAGCCCAGAACGCCGCTTTTCTCTAACATCAGTTATTTTCTATTTTAGTAATGCAATTCAGGGATTTCCTTTAGGCATGGCAAGTAATTTTGAGATTGCCATTGCAGGTTATGAAGTTCTCCTGACAGTTTTTACTCGTCAAAAAGATCCTGAAAATTGGGCAATGACTAAAAATAACTTAGGAGCTGCCTACAGCGACAGAATCAGAGGGGGGAAAACCGATAATCTAGAAAGGGCGATCGCCACTTATCAGGCATCATTAAAAGTTTACACCTGCAAAGCATTTCCCTTTGAATGGGCAACGACTCAAAACAACTTGGGTAATGCTTATTGCAACAGAATTAGAGGGGGGGAAACCAATAATCTAGAAAGGGCGATCGCATTTTATAAAGCATCATTATCAGTTTTTACCAGCTCGGTATTTCCCTTTGAATGGGCTAGGAGTCAAAATCATTTAGCGAATGCCTATAGCAAGAGAATCAAAAAAGGAAAAGTCGATAATATAGAAAAAGCTATCGAGTTGTATCAGGCAGCTTTGTCAGTTTATACCCGCGATGATTTTCCTGAAGATTGGGCCCTGACTCAAAATAATTTGGCGGCTGCTTACAACAAAAGAATCAGAGGAGAAAAAGCCGATAATCTAGAAAAAGCTATCGCCACTTATCAGGCATCATTATCAGTTTTCACCCGCAAGGCATTTCCCTTTGAATGGGCTAGGAGTCAAAACAACTTGGGGGAAGCCTACCGCAACAGAATCAGAGGGGAAAAAGCCGATAATCTAGAAATGGCGATCGCCTCTTACCAGGCATCATTAGAAATTTGTACCCGATCGACATTTCCTGAAAATTGGGCAATGAGTCAATATAACTTGGGGCTTGCTTACAGCGAGAAAATTATAGGGGAAAAAGCCGATAATCTAGAAATGGCGATCGTCGCTTTTGAGGCATCATTATCAGTTTACACCTGCTCAGCATTTCCCATTGAATGGGCTAGAAGTCAAAATAATTTAGGGGAAGCCTATAGCGATAGAATTAGAGGGGAAAAAGCCGATAATCTAGAAATAGCTATCGACTTCTATCAAGCATCATTGTTAGTTTATACCCGCAAGGCATTTCCTCAAGAATGGGCAGAAGCTCAAAATAGTTTGGCTACTGCATACCGCAAAAGAATCAGAGGTGAAAAAGCGGATCATCTAGAAAAAGCGCTTGTCACTCTTCAGGAAGGATTGTCAGTTTACACCCGCAAGGCATTTCCTGAAAATTGGGCACGTACTCAAAATAATTTGGGGGAAGTCTACCTCTACAGAATTAGAGGCAAAAAAGCGGATAATCTAGAACAGGCTATCCATTTTTATCAAGCAGCATTGTCGGTTTACACTCGTGAGGCATTTCCTGAATATTGGGCAATGACTCAAAATAATTTGGGGGAGGCATACCGCAACAGAATTAGAGGAGAAAAAGCTGATAATCTAGAACAGGCTATCCAGTTTTATCACGCATCTTTAGAAGTTCAGACCCGCGAGGCATTTCCTGAATCGTGGGCCGGGAGTCAAAATAATTTAGGGCTTGTCTACAGCCACAGAATCAGAGGCAAAAAAGCGGATAATCTCGAACAGGCTATCGAGTTTTATCAAGCAGCATTTTTAGTTTACACTCGCGAGGCATTTCCTGAAGATTGGGCAATGACTCAAAATAATTTGGGGCTTGCCTACAGCGACAGAATACGAGGTGAAAAAGCGGAGAACCTCGAACAAGCAATCCAGTTTTATCAAGCATCATTAGAAGTTCGCACTCGCGAAGCAGTTCCCTTTGAATGGGCAATGACTCAAAATAACTTGGGGAATGCTTATTGCGACAGAATCAGAGGGGAAAAAGCCCATAATCTAGAAATGGCAATTTCCAATCATCAAGCATCATTATTAGTTTACACCCGCGAGGCATTTCCCTTTGAATGGGCAAGTAATCAAAATAATTTAGCAGGTGACTACCTCTACAGAATCAGAGGCGAAAAAGCGGAGAATCTGGACATAGCGATTTCTGCTTTCCAGGCAGCTTTGTCAGTTCGTACTCGTGAGGCATTTCCTATAGATAATGCTGCAACATTATTGAATCTAGGACTTGCTTACCGGAATAATTCCCAACTATCAGAAGCTTACAATACCTTGAACACCGCCATTGAGACAGTTGAATCGATACGTAGTGAAATCATTATCGGTGGCGAAGCAGACAGACAGAAATTAGCCGAAGAATGGAATAAACTTTATCAATTAATGGTAGAAGTTTGCCTAGAAATGGAAAACAACACCGCCGCCCTAGAACACCTCGAACGCAGCAAAACCAGAAACCTAGTAGAATTATTCCACAATTCCCGCAGCCCGCACAATGTACAGCGAATTAGTTTTCATGAAATTCGCAATCTGTTAGGCGAAAATGAGGGAATTTTGGAATGGTACATTACCTTTAACCACTTTAAAGTTTTTATTATTACTCGCGACTCCACCCAACCTGATGTCTGGCAATCTTCATTTGAAGATTTGCAAACATTAGTGGAATTTATGGAGTTATATGTCAACGACTACATCAATCAACCTGACAACTGGAGAAATCAGCTAGAAACCCGCCTAGAAAAATTAGCTAAAATCTTGCACATCGATGAAATAATTTATCGCCTCCCGGAAAACTGCAAGCGGTTGATATTAGTTCCCTTCCGATATTTGCACTTGTTGCCGCTTCACGCATTAACCAGCCACAGGCTAAGGCAAAATGCCGAAGAAACCGGATCTCTCCTCGAACTTTTCCCTGGCGGCGTGAGGTATACTCCCAGTTGTCAGCTATTGCAATTATCTCAGCGGGTAAATCCGACTGGGGAAGATTCATCACTCACAAGATTGTTTGCCATTCAAAACCCGACAGAAGATTTAGACTTCACCGATATTGAAGTTGAGGCAATTGCCAAATCCTTTAATCCTGCCGAAGTTTTGATTCGGGAGAAGGCAAGCAAGACAGGATTGCAACAACAGCTTGAAGCGTTGCAGAATGCCGACATCGCCCACTTTTCCTGTCACGGCTTTTTCGACTTTAACAATCCCCGCAAATCAGCTTTAATCTTAGCTGGGGAAAAAAATACCACCGATAACGTTGACTCCGAAAACAAAAGTTATATTCGTTCCCGCCGAGGCGAAACCTTCGACATTGCCGAATGTCTGACACTGGAAGAAATCTTTGATTTGTCACTGAGTAAGTGCAGTTTAGTGACGCTTTCCGCCTGCGAAACTGGGTTAACGGATATTGGAGATAACACTGATGAGTATATCGGATTGCCTAGCGGTTTTTTCTATGCCGGGGCGACGAGTGTAATTAGCACTTTGTGGGCTGTCAATGATGTATCAACAGCGATTTTGATGATCAAGTTTTATGAGATTTTCCTGTTTGAAAGTCGCCCGCCTGTGGCGATTGCTTTGCGGGAGTCTCAGTTGTGGCTGCGGAGTGTGACTGTTAAAAGTTTGCTAGAATGGGTGGAAGCGTCGCAGTTGTTGAGTCGCGAACACAAACAGAAAATTCAAGGCAAATACAGGCGCGGTTACAAACAGGATTATCAACCTTATGAGTCTCCCCTACACTGGGCAGCTTTCTGTGCAGTTGGGCAATAACATAAATGGTCTTTTCATGGGGTGGGGGCGGGTTTATTAGTTGGTTGGTTTTGATTCATAAATCTCGGCGAACCCGCCCCTACAAAATTGTCTAAATAGGTGATTTGATATGGCATAAAATAGATATAATTGCTGTAGGGGCGGGTTCGCGACTGTCTGTGAAACCACACGGTAAATCCCAAAAACCCGCCCCGGCTGACTACAACATAATCAAAGGAGAAATTGGCAATGACAGACGAACAATTTATTTCCGGTTTCCTAGCAGTCTTTGAAACTAAACCCGAAGTCTTTGAACAAGCCGGGGCGGTTGACGATTTAGCAAATCTCAGCAATACGATATCCCAGATGGCGGATAAATCGAATAACGAAGTAGCTGATGCCATTGGCGATTGGTGTGCAAACTATCCTAAAATAACAGATGAAATCAACAATTTTATTAGAAAACCAGAACCGCAACCCACCAAAAAAGAAGCACAAGAACCAAGGCTATTAAACCGCTATCCAGAGTTGCCAGAAAATCTCAAAAAACGCCGCCCCAATTCATAGCCCCTGCGCCAATAATATGACAGACAAAATTTCTGCCCCCAATGTCTATTTATACGCTTTCCAACTGCACAATGACAGTCATGGCCGCAATAATCCTCTGTGGAAACACTGCGATAATATCCTCGCCAACTTCACCAATGAAAAGCTAACACCTAATCTAGTTTTCCCGCCAAATTCTCACAGCTACCGCGATGATTTGCTGCCAAATGTCGCACTAACATTTAACAGCAATCCACCCATAGAAGGTTTTGCCCAACCGCTACAAATTCACGACAGCTATGCTTTATGGTTAAATATAGGTTGCCCGGAAGACGGCACAGCCGATAATGTAGATGTCGATCTAATCCAGAAATTTAACCCAAATCCAGCCTTACTTATCGATGGCGATGACAACTTTTTGGGTCAAACTCTCCTAATTACTGCATGGCTTACGGAACCCCCACCAGAGAAATTAGATTCCCTCAAACCCCTCGCCGATAAATGTCGCGATAGTTTATTCCAAGGCGACTCGCCACCTGTATTTGATCTATCGGGTAAACTGTTCGGTAGTCCGATTTTTGAATACGGTTCAATTAGCGATATTGCGAATTACCGCCACTTACTTGTCTGGCTGATTTCCGACAAACAAACCGACGAAAATTTTAACAAGTGCCAAGAAGAAATTATCGACCTACTATTTCACCGCAACAAAATTATCAAAGCTTTTCAAGACAGCCGCCAGATTTACCGCGAACTCGATCGCGAATACCGGATTATTGAGAAAAATATGGAGATATTGCAGCAGCAATTTTCCAGAGGAACTGTATTAACTTCTGTCCAATTGCAGGAATTTCAGGAACAGCTAAAGCAACTCTTCAGCAAAGCTGTAACTTATACTAGCCTGCTGCGGAAACTCGAAAATTATGACAATACAATTGTCCTAAGTCTTAAGAATTACATTGACATTTTGCAAACAATTTGTGATATACTAGGAATCGATAAGGAAGAACTATCAATATTAAATAACTTCAGTATAAAAACGGCTCCTTATGTGCGATCGCAAATAGCCGGAGACTTAGGATATTTCCGCCACGGGACAAACTTAATCGATCAGGCGATCGCCTCAATTCGCGGCATAGTAGAAATAGAACAAGCCAGGAGCGATCGCACCAACCAACTCGCACTCCGCAACAGCGAAGACAAAGAGAAATATCGGGACGATCGCCTAGAAAGCACAGTACAGGCGATCGGCGTAGGTTTAGCAGCCGGTGGTATCGCCGCATCCAGCGGTACAGACAAACTCTTCGAGACAGTCCAAAACCATCAAATCCCAATTTTAATGCAATGGCATCCCTTTGTATTTTCCTTTGCCTTGAGTTTTGCGATCGCCCTTTTTGCAGCCGGCATCACTTGGTGGCGCACTAAACCAAAAAACAATTGACAGTTGACAGTTGACAGGGATGTTTTTCAGAGTGAAATTTAGACCCATTTATAAAAATAACCCGCCTTAAATACCCTGTTTATTCTTTAGTCCGCGCAGGCGGACTTCGTTTGTGTAGACGCGGTTTCAACCGCCGAGTGATATTCCACCAGTTTTTTATAAATTTCAACAAACAGCATCTGAGATCCAAATAACGTGTCAAAATAGAAATGTGAAATCAATTCTATTCTTTCCTCATGGGTAAACAGCGCGTTCTTTCAGGAGTTCAGCCAACAGGCAATCTTCACCTAGGCAATTATCTCGGTGCCATTCGCAACTGGGTAGAAAATCAAAGCCAGTACGAAAACTACTTTTGCGTAGTCGATTTGCACGCCATCACCGCACCGCACAATCCAGCAACCCTAGCCTCCGACACTTACGCCATCGCCGCCCTTTATTTAGCTTGCGGCATCGATTTAGAACATTCTACTATTTTCGTGCAATCCCACGTCTCGGCGCACACAGAACTAGCATGGCTGCTAAACTGCATTACACCGATTAACTGGCTCGAAGATATGATTCAGTTTAAAGAAAAAGCAATTAAACAAGGCGAAAACGTCAACGCAGGCTTGCTAAATTATCCCGTATTGATGGCAGCAGATATTTTGCTTTACGATGCCGATAAAGTGCCAGTGGGAGAAGACCAAAAACAGCATTTGGAACTCACCCGCGATATTGTCATCAGATTAAATCACCAATTCGGCACACCAGAAAAGCCAGTATTGAAACTTCCCGAACCGTTAATTCGGACTGACGGTGCGAGGGTAATGAGTTTGACAGATGGCACGCGCAAAATGTCGAAATCTGACCCTTCCGAACAAAGTCGAATTAATTTATTGGATTCCCCAGATACGATCGCCAAAAAAATCAAGCGCTGCAAAACAGATGCCGTGAGGGGTTTGACTTTTGACGACCCCGATCGCCCCGAAGCTAGAAATTTGCTGACACTTTATCTCCTGCTTTCCGGCAAATCTAAGGAAGAAGTAGCAACGGAGTGTGAAAACATGGGTTGGGGAGATTTTAAACCCTTGCTGACAGAGACGACAATTAATGCCCTCAAACCAATTCAGGATAAATACAAGGAAATAATGGACGATTCGGGATATTTAGAGTCTGTACTACGTCACGGAAGAGAACAAGCAGAAGCTATTGCCAACCAAACTCTGACTAAGGTGAAAACCGCTTTCGGTTATTCTCTACCTAATTAGTCAGCAGTCAGTAGTCAGTAGTCAGTAGTCATTTTAGCCTGAGCGAAGTCGAAGGCTAGTCATTAGTCATTAGTCATTAGTAGTAACTGCCAACTGCCAACTGTAAACTGCCAACTGTCAACTGTCAACTGTCAACTGTCAACCGTCAACTGTCAACCGTCAACTGTCAACTGTCAACTAACTATGAACCGTTTTCGCACAGCCTGCACCACCCCCGGAGAATTTATAATTACCGCCGAAGTTGCTCCGCCAAAAGGGGGCGACATCACCCACACAATTCAAATGGCAGAACTTCTAAAAAACAGAGTTCACGCCATTAATATCACTGACGGCAGCCGCGCAGTGCTGCGAATGTGCCCGCTAGCAGTTTCCGCGATTCTATTGCAGCACGGAATTGAGCCAATTTGTCAAGTTGCTTGTCGCGATCGCAATCAAATAGGCCTGCAAGCCGATCTCATGGGAGCCCACGCTTTAGGCATCCATAATATCTTGGCACTCACCGGCGATCCAGTCAAAGCCGGCGACCATCCAAAAGCCAAAAGTGTATTCGATTTAGAATCAGTGCGGCTGCTGCAAGTCATTCAAAAAATGAACGGCGGCAAAGACTGGAACGACAAAGCTTTAACAGACGGAATTACCGATTTATTTGTCGGTGCCGCTGTCGATCCGCAATCCCCCAGTTGGTCAGGTTTGCAAAGTCGATTCGAGAAAAAAGTAGAAGCAGGAGCACAGTTTTTTCAGAGCCAATTAATTACAGATTTTGAAGTTTTTGATAAGTTTATGCACCACATTGCTGCTGGCTGCAACAAACCAATTTTAGCAGGAATCTTTCTGTTTAAATCAGCTAAAAATGCTGAATTTATTAAAAAATACGTACCGGGAGTTCACATACCGCAAGAGACGATCGACCGTTTGGCAAAATCCCCAGCACCTTTGCAGGAAGGCATAAAAATTGCAGCAGAACAAGTCAAGCTAGCGCGGGATTTGTGTCAAGGAGTTCACATGATGGCAATCAAGCGAGAAGATTTGATTCCTCAAATTTTGGATTTGGCGGGAATCGAGCCGCTGAGCTAAAATTAAGTTGTTGCTAACATATTGAAATAAACAGGACAGTCATGGTTCAAACTATAGACAATCCCACAGTTTCTCCCACAGCCGAGCAGCATTTCACTTGGCGCGGTTTGAATTGGCAGCAGTTTAAAGCAATTCAATCCAGCTTTGAAAATGTGCCAGGAGTGCGGTTATTTTATTGTGATGGAGTTTTAGAAATTGTGGGTACTGGAAGATTACACGAAGAGATTCGGTGTCTGCTTGGCTTGCTAATGGGACAGTATTTTATACAAAGAAGAATTGTATTTTTCCCCAGCGGTGCTTACAGCCAGATTGTTGAAGGTCAAGTCGAGTATCAGGCAGATTTGTCTTATTGTATCGGGAATAAAAAAGATGTTCCCGATCTGTGTATTGAGGTAGTTGTTACTAGCGGTAGTCCGATTAAACTTCAGAAGTATCGGCTGATGGGTGTAGCGGAAGTCTGGTTTTGGGAAGACGGCATGGTAAATCTTTACCATTTGCGAGAACAGGGTTATGAGCAAATTACAAACAGCGAATTGCTGCCTGATTTAGACTTGTCTTTGCTCAAACGCTGCATTTTATTTGCTTCGCCTTTGGATGCACTGGAAGAGTTTTCTAGAGGAATGACCGATCGCCAAACTTGACAAATTTTGGATTTGGCGGGAATCGAGCCGCTGAGCTAAAATTAAGTTGTTGCTAACATTTTAAATCCACAGGACAGTCATGGTTCAAACTATAGACAATCCCACAGTTCCTCCCGCAGCCGAGCAGCATTTCACTTGCCGCGGCTTAACATGGCATCAATTCAAGGCAATTCAAGCTAGTTTTGAGAATGTGCCTGGGGTGCGGTTATTTTATTGTCAAGGAGTGTTAGAAATTGTGGGCATTAGTAAACCTCATGAAGCGTTTCAATCGATAATTGGCGTATTGCTTGCGATCTACTTTGAAGTTAGGGAAATTGAGTTTTTCCCCAGCGGTGCTTACAGCCAGATTGTTGAAGATCAAGTTGAGTATCAGTCAGATTTGTCTTATTGTTTTGGGACAGATAAGGATGTTCCTGACTTGTGTATTGAGGTGGTGATTACTAGCGGCAGTCCGATTAAACTTCAGAAATATCGGCTGATGGGTGTGCAGGAAGTTTGGTTTTGGGAAGACGGAACTCTGCAACTTTACCGCTTGCCAGAACAGGGTTATGAGCGAATTGCTAGCAGCGAATTGCTGCCTGAGTTAGATTTATCTTTGTTGAAGCGCTGCATTTTGTTTGCTTCGCCCTTGGAAGCACTAAAAGAGTTTCGTAAAGGCATTAGTAGCAATGACTAATTTAGATTTACTCGATCGCGATAATATCAAAATAGTAGAGTCGCAAATTTCTGAAGTTACAGTTTATACCGATCGCGCCCTGATCACCCGCCGCGGCACAGTAGCCCTGACGGGAAACGAGCGCGAATTGGCGATCGCCTCTCTCCCCACAACCCTCGACACAGAGTCAGTCAGGGCTACGGGTGCGGGTACAGTTGCCGTGCGATTGCTGGGAGTGCGAACCGAAACAGTGTTTAGCAGCGAACCTACGGGCGATCGCACTGCCGAATTAACCCAACAAATCCAAGAATTAGAAACCCAAAAACGCGCCATTGACGTTCAAATCGCCTCCCGAAAAATTCAACTCAAATTTGTCGAAAATTTGAGCGAAAAAAGTGTCGCTTCCATCGCCAGCAGCATCGCCAAGCAGCAGATTGGTTTGAATGAAACCGGGGAATTGCTAAATTTTTTAGGCAGCAATTATAAAAAGTACGTAAGTGCGATCGCCCAACACGAAAGACAGCAGCAGGAATTAGACAAGCAAATAGAAGCTTTACGGCAGCAGTTGGGGCAAGTAAAAACTCCCCATTCCGAGCAAAGCTTTAACATCATAGTTGCCATAGAACCCAGCGGCAGCGGCAATTTTGAACTAGAAGTTTCCTATGTAGTCATGCGAGCCCGTTGGACTCCCCTTTACGACTTGCGAGTCAACACTACCAACAACCAAATTAATCTCAATTACCTAGCCGAAGTCAATCAAAATACAGGCGAAGATTGGACGGGAGTAGCGCTGACTTTATCTACAGCAAAACCGGGAATGGGAACTTTGCCACCAAAACTCAAACCCTGGTTTATCGATACTTTACACTCTACAGTCAAATTCCGAAATACCGAGTCAATAGCGCGCTCTAGTCAAACTTTATCAGATTCTTATGGAGATGCAGGCGTATTTGAAGGGGAGATGCGCTTTGGCTCTGCAGGCACTACAATCGACACAGCATCCCAACCCAGAGAAGCTGAAACAGCCACAGCCAAAGTATCCAGAGAAGGAGGCACTGTCTCATTTCAAGTAGGGGGAAATACCAATATTCCCAGCGACGGTACACCGCACAAAGTGATGGTTTTCAGAGAAAATTATCCGTTTAAACCTGAATATATAGCCGTTCCGCGATTAGTCAGTTTTGCCTATTTGCAAGCAGTTGTTGTGAATCCGCTGACAGGCGCAACTCTGCTTCCGGGAAAAGCAAATATCTTTCGCGACAACACTTTTGTGGGTACTGTGCAGTTAGAAAATGTTTCCCCAGGGCAAGAATATAAACTGAATTTAGGAATAGACGAAGGATTAAAAATAGAGCGGGAATTAGTGGAAAGACAAGTAGATAAAAAACTGATCGGCCAGCAGCGGCGCATGAGTTACGCTTATCGCTTAAATGTGACAAACTTGCATCAGGTGCAGGTACACCTGACACTAAAAGAGCAATTGCCAGTCAGCCGCAATGAACAAATTAAAGTGCGATCGACTCTCACTAATCCGAAGATAGTAGCAGGTGAAATGGGACTGCTGGAATGGATAATGTCTCTGCCGCCGCAAGCCAAGCAAGAGTTATATTACCAGTTTGTTGTCGAACATCCTCCCGACTTAACAGTCATTGGTTTAGATATTTAATTAGGATTTACACTCTTAATCTGTAGCCCTAGCTACAGCTTATTTCTCTTTCAGCAAACCCTATTTCTATCCTGTGAGAAAGGCAGGATCTCCACCATCTACGGAAGCGTCAGGGGACGGAAAATATCAAACTTTCATTATCAAAAATTTGAGGATGTGACCATGAAAAGAACAAACCAGGATTAATTACAACTGGCGAAAAATCCTGTCTAACGGTATAATTCCCCCTTCCTCGAAAAACACCCCGATTTTTCAACAATTTGTACTCCAGCGATCGCGCCCCTGTTGTTTGGCATCGTACAAAGCTTTGTCTGCATAGGCTACCAGTGTATCTGGTTGAACTTCCAGCCTTGGTATGAGTGAGGAAATACCCAAACTGACTGTGACGATCTCCTTCACGTCAGACTCTGCATGGGGAATCGCCAGATTGTGAATTTCTTGCTGAATGTTTTGTGCCACCTTAATCCCTCCTTCTAAATCCGTATTAGGGAGGAGTGTCACAAATTCTTCGCCACCGTAACGCGCTGCTAAATCGGTGGGACGACGGACTACTTTTTGTAAGGTTTGCCCTATTCTAATTAAGCAATCATCGCCAGCCAGATGACCGTAGTAGTCGTTGTAGGATTTGAATTTATCAACGTCCAATAAAATTAGAGAAAGTGGCTGATTTTCTCGCGCTAGGCGTTGCCATTCACTTTGAAGGCGATTGTTGAAACAGCGGCGGTTAGCCACCTGAGTCAAACCATCTAGATTGGCCAGTTCTTCTAATTTTTGATTGGCATCTTGCAGAGCCAATTCAATTTGTTTGCGGGCGGTAATATTACGGATAGTAACGGAAAAACCATCTCCTAGCTTGACTGCTACGAAGTGAAACCAGCAATATTTTCCTGATTCATAGTAAAAATCCTGTTCTAAAGATTCCCCCGTCTCGACAATATTAACGAAGCGATCAAATAATTCTAGATCAATATTACTAAAAAACTTTTTGAGTACCAATTTGCCAATCATCTCTTCACGACTGCATTTAAAAGCTCTAGCAATCACGGGGTTGACGACTAAACACTCAAAATCCTCTATCTCCCCTGTTTCGGTATTACGAACAGCCTGCATTGCCGCAATACCATCAAGGGAACTATTCAAAACACTAGCCAGTAAAGCCCTCGATTGATAAAGTACCTCTTCTGTTTCCCGGCGCTTAATATTTTCTTTTTCCAGAAGCTGTTGCTGGCGTTGAATGGTTAACTGATTTTCCAGACGCGCGACGACTTCTTCGATTTGAAATGGTTTGGTAATGTAGTCTATAGCCCCTGAATCAAAGGCGGTTACTTTGTCGAAGACATCATCTAAAGCACTAATAAAAATTACTGGAATGTGGCTAAAATCTGCATCAGCTTTGAGAGTTCTACAGACTTGATAACCATCCATTTCGGGCATCTTAACATCTAAAAGTATTACATCTGGTCGCTTTACATTCACGGTTTTTAGTGCCATCCGCCCGCTGGTGACGCTGCGAACAGTGTAGCCGAGTTTGAGGAGTGCATTGCTT
The DNA here is from genome assembly GCF_036701795.1 of Microcoleus sp. N9_A1. Classification (NCBI taxonomy): domain Bacteria; kingdom Bacillati; phylum Cyanobacteriota; class Cyanophyceae; order Oscillatoriales; family Microcoleaceae; genus Microcoleus; species Microcoleus sp. N9_A1. The sequence continues at coordinate 46,338 of NZ_JAUBRI010000043.1, read as the reverse complement.
AGTAATTGTAGATTTTCTAGAAGATCGTCTACAATTAGAATATTACCTTTATTTTCGATGCCAGAATTAAGATTCATTGCTTATCAGAGGTTCTACTAAATCAAGAATATGCTCAAATTTAAATTGAATTGCAATTTTGGTCAGGGATTTTATCAAACGAGTTTCTGTTTGGGGAATTTCTCCTACTACTTGTAACACGAGGTTGGTATTTGCCTCAAGTGCCGCTGCGTATAGTTGACTAATCCATTCTTGGGGCATACAGGTTAAATCTTCCGATGTCAATGGGCTTTTTTCTGTATCATCCAAGACTGGAGATATTTTTTTTGCATAGATATATTTGACACCCAAATGCTTAGTTAGTGCATCAAAAATACTTTGTTCAACAAAGGGTTTGCGGAGGAAGTCATCACAACCGGCTGAAAGCACGATCGCCCTTTCTTCTTCCAAAACACTCGCTGTTAACGCGATTATAGCCGTAGCATTGCCTTTGGTGGTAGATTTGATGTATTTTGTCGCTTCGTAGCCATCCATCACTGGCATCCTCATGTCCATCCAGATGAGGTGAGGTTCCCATTCATCCCAAATTGCGATCGCCTCTTGTCCGTTACTAGCTTCTTTCACCTCAAATCCCAAGGGACTGAGCAACTTAATTAGTAATTGTCGATTAATATATTTATCATCGACTGTGAGAATTTTGTAGCTAGGTTGACCGGGAGCAAGTGCTAGCACTCTGGGATATTCTCCTGTAATCTTGCTCTGGGTTTTCTGCCCCAATTTTACCTGAATATAGAATGAGAAAGTTGTACCTTTTCCTAATTCACTTTTTGCCGAAATATCTCCCCCCATCAATTGCACAAATTTTTGGCTGATTGCTAAACCTAAACCCGTTCCTTCCTGCATTTCTTTTCCGGCTTGGGCTTGACTAAAAGCATCAAATAGTTTGGGCAGTTCTGCTGCTGCAATACCTACCCCAGTATCGCGCACCCGAAAATGAATCTGAAAAACATCTGTGGTTTCTTGTTCTGCCTGAAAAACATTCAGAGTAACGTTCCCCTCTGAGGTGAATTTGATTGCATTACTGAGTAAATTAATTAAAACCTGACGCAGTTTTAGTTCATCGGTACAGATATAGCGGGCGACATTTTCGGTGCGCTGAAAACTCATCTTCAATCCAGCATTAGTTGCGCGCAAATGCAGCATATCTTCTAAATCATTTAGCAATATATGTAGGTCAAAGTCTGTAAGATTAAGGGTGGTTTTACCTGCTTCGATTTTTGATAAATCGAGTACATTATTAATTAGCGTTAATAAATAATCACCACTGCGATAGATAATTCCGGCATTCTCGTATTGTTCAGGGGGCATATTTGTGGCGCGTACCATCAATTGCGAAAAGCCGAGAATAGCATTGAGGGGCGATCGCAATTCATGGCTCATATTGGCAATAAATGTACTTTTGGCCTGATTTGCTACTTCGGCTTTTTCTTTGGCAATGACTAACTCTGCTGTTCGTTCCTCTACACGATTTTCTAAGGTTTCAAAAGATGTTTGTAACTGTCCTGCCATATTATTAAAAGCTCGCGCTAGTTGAGCTGTTTCATCTTTTGAGTTAATTTTAACTCGGATATTTAAGTTGCCTGCAGTAAACTCAGCCACAATATTAGCCAGATAAATCAATGGCTTAGTCAGTAGTTGCCCAATGGCAACGGCGATGATTGTTACTACTCCAGCGATTAGTGTAAATAGGAATAGTGCATCACTAATTTGCTTTTCCACAGGCGCTAGAGCCACAGCTAGCGGTTGTGCGAAAAGCACAGACCAAGGTTTATATTGTAAACGAGCGATCGCGATCAAATTTGCCTGATTATCATTTCCCGTAAATGATGCTATCAAAGAGGATTGTTTGGTATCTAATGCTTGCTTGATTTTGGGTAAATTTGTAGCAGTTTCTTTAGTCAAACTCTTCGATAAACGCCCTTCGCTTTGTAGTTTAGTTGCGACATCAGACGACAGAGGGACAATGGATTTAAAAAGCAGTTTAGGTGTTATGCTATGGGCTAGATAAATATAATTTTCATCTAAAAGAATTGCTGATAATTCTGCCCCGGCTCGCTCAGTTTGTCGAGTTACTAATTGCTGAACAACTGTGGCATTGTAGGATACCCGTAAGATCCCTAATATCTTTCCCTTTGCATTGCGAACAGGACTACTAAAAAATAGTTGAATTAGATCGGGAATTTTTGGCGATCGCTTCATACTAGAGACAAAAGGTAGCTGAGTTTGCAGAGGTTCTCTAAAGTAATTTTGACTGGATTCATCTCGACCAATATCCCGTGTATTCGTATCTAAAACATTCCGTCCGTTTATATCTAGCAAAGCGTAAGAGATAATATTGAGCATATCTTTACGACTGAGACGGATTAATGTTTCTGTCGCTAACCGCATTTCAGGACTATCCTTTCGCTGTTCGACCGGTTGGGCGAGGCAAGCAGATAAACCTGGTAAAATCGCTTCTACGCGCACGGCATTGAGATTAGTATCAATAAACGCATCTATTCTGTTAACAGTTTCCTTGGCTGCCGCAGATAGAGCTTGTCGTGCGTTGTCAGTTAGTGCCTTTTCTGTTGTCTGTTTATTCAGATAACTTAACAACAGTAAAGGGATGAGAGCAACCATAAGAAATGATACGATTAACTTGGTACGGATACTGGTTAAAAGTGAGTGATTCATGGGCGCACATTAGAAGGAGATAAGAAAGATGAATTAAACAAAGTTTTGATAGCTGGAATGCGTGTAACGTCGCCAGAGCGAATAAAAAAGTCTGTATATATCTTAGCTTTTTTGTATATAGACTGACTGCTGCTAGGGTCAAAAAATTTCTTATTTTCCTCAAGATTAGTGAGGTTTATGCCCTCTAAAGATAGTGTATTGCTAGGAATATTTAATGCTTTACTAATGATAGCGTTTCCTTCCTCAACATTTGCTTCCCAGTAGGTCACGGCTTGCAGCCATGCTCGAATAAATGCACGAATATCTTCAGGACGATCGCGGATTACTTCACCGCGAAAGGCAACCACATCTAAAATCAAGCCAGGAGTTTGTTTGCTGGTAAATAGGATGTGACCTCCTAATTTTATGGCTTCAGAAAGATAGGGTTCCCAAGTGTGTCCAGCTTGGATTTCATTGCTTTTAAAGCGTTGGGGAAATTCGTAAGCGTCGAATTTAACTAGATTTACATCTTCCTTCGTTAAGTTGGCAGTTTTTAACATCTCAGTGACAAAAACTTCACTAAATGCGCCTAGATTTGCGCTCACGTTTTTCCCTTTCAAGTCAGCTACGGTTTGAATTTTTGATTGTGCAACTACCACATCTGCGCCTGTGGTTTCATCTACAACCATGACAGTTTGGATATCGGGATTTGTGGCACTCAAGCTCATAAAACCTCCCAAGGCAAATCCACCACCATCATACTTCCCGGCACTGAAATCTGCTTGTTGCAATTGGCTGTAATTTATATAAATTATTTCCACGTCTACTCCTTCTGCTTTGAAGAATCCTTTTTTTTGGGCAATGATAACTGGATTATAGCCAACAAAAATGGTAAATCCTACTTTCAAGGGAGGGCGTTTTAATTCGGTTTGTCTTGGATGATGACAAGCAGATAGCAGACAGCAGGTAATGAGAAAAATACTAAGGGATCTGAGTAGTTTAGACATTGCTTATCACGGGTTCTACTAAATCAATAAGCTGCTCACAATTGAATTGACTAGCAATTTTTTTTAGGGAGTTGATCGAAGGAGTTTCTGTTTGGGGAATTTCTCCGGCCAGGGCAACATTTTCTGTTCGCTGGAATAGCAAATTTAATCCCGTATTATTAGCTCGTAAATATAACAGATTTTCTAATTTTTTCAGTAACAGATGTAGGTAAAAACCTGTATAATTTATAGTCGTTCTACCTGCTTCAATTTTCGATAAATCTAGTACATTAATTAGTGTTAGTAAATCATCACCACTACGATAGATGATTCCCGCATTTTGATTTTGGTCAGAGGAGAGGTTGTTAGCGCGTACCATCAATGGTGAAAAGCCGAGAATAGAATTGAGGGGCGATCGCAATTCATGGCCCATATATTTGCTGTGCGTAATATCAGTTCCAAAAAGTAATGCAACTGTAGGAGAGCTTCCAAACCCTTATTTCATAAATATCTTGAGGCTTGGCTGAATCGATTTGTTCAGAACGCTGAGAATATTGATTGTACTCAAGTCTATTGCCAAAGCGATATACAAGTTGATTTGCTGCACATATATAGCCAGGCATCAGCATCAGCTTGCAACAAAGCAGGATTTCCGAATCCCAGGAAGCGCAACGCAATTTAGATCGCACTCAAAGGGCGATCGCACAACTGGGAATCCCATACTTAGCTTTCAAAAATTTACCTGTAATTGTTAAACTGCAAAGCCACCGGATAATCTTCTTGTTTCAAGCGTTGAATCACCAACTGCAAATCATCCTTATCTTTAGCAGAAACCCGCACTGAATCGCCTTGAATCGAACCTTGAATTTTTTTGAACTCATCGCGGATTAACTTAGTAATCTGTTTGGCGATTTCTTGAGTTAGTCCTTTTTTCAGTTTAATTTCTTGACGGACGCGGCTGCCGCTAGCAGGATCAATTTTGCCGTAATCAAAAATTTTCAAAGATAAATTCCGCTTGGCGGCTTTAGTTTGCAAAACAGTGTGAACCGCATCGAGAGTAAATTCGCTGTCCGTATTAACAGTGATTGATTCTTCGCCCAATTCTACGGTAGTTTTGGTATCTTTCAAATCGTAGCGGCTTTGGATTTCCCGCACTGTTTGGTCAACAGCGTTAACTAATTCTTGCCTGTCGAACTCGCTGACAATATCGAATGAATAATTAGCAGCCATAAATTAGTAATTGGTAATGGGTAATTGGTAGTTGGTAATTGGTAATGGATAATTGGGAATTGGGAATTGGGAATTGGGAATTGGGAATTGGGAATTAGGAATTGGGAATTGGGAATTGGGAATTGGGAATTTAAAATATTCTTCTTTCTTCCCTCTTCCCTCTTCCCTCTTTCTTCTTCCTTCTTCCTTCTTCCTTCTTCTTTCTGACAACTGACAATTAGCCATTCACAGCCATCAAACTGAAATAGAATAAAGTAGCTGTGCAGGAAGAACTAATCGCAAACATGAGCGATCGCCCCAGAGGCACATTCAGAATATAGAAAACGGAAAATAACAAGCGGGCGATCGTAAAAGCGATCGCAGCCCAACCCGCCGCCTCCGAATCTACCCCCGTCACAAAAGCCATCAAAGCCGCCGCTGAAAACAGCATAAACGTCTCAAACGAATTTTGGTGCGCCCAAGTTGCCCGCTGAGCGTAAGCAGGCAACCTCTCAAACATAGCGCGGGGGGCTGCTTGGTCATAGCCTAGCTGCAAGCGGGCGAGGGCAACCACCAAAAACGGTGCATAAACCAGCGCCGCCGCCACAGCAATACAATCAAGCAGAATAACCGACACAGGCAATCCCAACAGCATCATCCGCCTCGCAGTTCAATCAAAATAGAACAGAGTAACCACCTTGCGCTGTTCCTCCGCATCTTGGCAAGTTTTCAGCAAAGTGTGGCTTTCGTGAAAAGCAAAACAGATCAGTTGCTGACAGCGAGAAATAATCTCCTGATTGCACATGGCGCTTGCTTCCGGGAGAGACAAGCTATCATTTTTAGGATTTTCCACCAAATGTATCACTTGTTCTAGCTGCTCGCGAGACTCCCGCGGCTGGCGGCTCATACTTTGGGGCAAAATCACCGTCAGCAGGTTAGGATCTGCCTGCATTGCCCCCCGAATCGCGGCGGAATTAGTGCCTGTAGCGCCTGATGTGATGAGCTGATTGCCTCCCAGAACTAAGGCGTAGCTCAGCATCTCAATTAGCTGCTGGTGGGTAATAGGAACGTGACGAGAACCCAAAAGAGCAATCCGCTTGGAGCTGGTTTGCTGGATCGCCGCAAGTTCTTGTAAAAAATCATCAACTCTGGGTAGCTCAATAGATTGACTCAAAGAATTTATTAAATTAAATAAAACTACGTTGTGGATTTTAGCAGACTCACTAGCCATTGCCACCAAAAAGAAGTTAAGAATTGCTGATTTACGGGATCAGACTAGAGGATCTGGAGATTTGAGGAAGCCAGAAGGCAGAATGTCTCAAGACATTCGGCAGCCGGAGCTCAAGGTAGAATTTAAGAAAAATTGAGAATTTAAGAATTTTGGCTTTTTATTTATTTAAACAAAAAATTCTCTCTGCCGAATACCTTCTTCCCTCAGCTCCGGCTCTGTTATTAATGGACTCGATCGCTCAGGCCCAAGGATGCCATCATGCCCTCAAGGTCAAAATGTTCTGCCATTAGCTGAGTAACGCATTCCACCTTGATCGGTTCGTGCAGGCGCACGTTGCCAAAGGTGCTGTCGATAATTTCTACCGTGGTTAAGGTATCCAAATCAACAGACAAAACCGGAATTTCCATTTCTTCTGCCCTGCCAATCACTAGGGGAGAAGGAGGCAAGTGGCCTGTCAAAATTAAGCACTGAGTCGAGCTCTCCAGAGCCGCTAGCTGAATATCCGTGCGATCGCCCCCGGTGACTACCGCCATATTTCTCGCTTTGCGGAAATACTTCATCGCCGAGCTAACATTCATCGCGCCAATTGTCAAGGTTTCCACCATCAAATCCAAACGGTCTGGACGGCAGAGCACTTCGGCTTTCAATTGGTGCACCAATTCTTTGACGCTGACACTCCGCAGCAAAGCGCTTCTCGGCAGCATTCCCAAAACTGGAATACCCGCAGCCTCCAAGAAAGGCCGCACTGTCGCCGTGATCGATTCGAGTTTGTCCGAGGGCACGTCGTTGAGGACAACGCCAGCCAAGCGCGAACCCAAACGCCGTTTAGCCGACAGCAAATCGTCTACATACAGATCGATCGGGCGCACTACCAGCAGCACAGAGGCATCAACCGCTGAGGCGACTTGAGGCAAAGACAAATCAAACAAACTGCCTTCCTCCAAATTAGCGGGGCCTTCTAACAGCACCAAGTCAGTGCTGGGGGCTTGCAAATATTGCGCCAGAGAGAGCCGGTAGTCTGTCTTGTCTTCTCCCTGCAAACGCTTGTGAACCGTCTCCTCGTCCAAATACAGCAGTGTTGACGGCATCTGACTTTCTGAGAGCTTCAGCGTCTCTACCGCGAACCGCACGTCTTCCTCCTCGGCTCCAGCTCCCTCCGAGCTGAAACAGGTTCCCAGAGGTTTGCCGTAGGCGACGGCGAGTCCTTTTGCCCGGAGTGCGAGTGCCATCCCCAGGGCGATGGCCGACTTGCCGCTGTAAGCTTTTGTGGAACCGATCAGTAAATATTTAGTCAATTTGGGTACGCCTTCAATCCTCAATTTACACCTGTCTATTTCAATAAATTTAGTTTTTTCTACAGTATTTCTGAACAGATCCTCAATTTGGCAATACTATTATACTCGATTTTGTCGCTTTTGGGCAGATTGTTTTTTTGCGAAAAATTTTTTTTCACCTGTTCGCAACCCTTTTCTTCCCATTCTTTTTACTTAATTTTGGGAAAGCAGTTTTTAAATTGTTTGTTTTACCAGCAGTTTTTGATAATAATTTATCGCCCCTGCTTCCTTTAAAAACCGATTTTAATTATAAAAATTTTAGCCGATTGTATTACTGAGCTTAGATATTAATACCGATTTCTATAAAATTAAAATAACGTAGTAGAAGTGGTGATTTCACTAGAAACACCTATTGAGAGGGCTTGGTGAAGTTTTTGTTTGGTATATAGCAATCATCGCATCCATCATTTGTGAATTTCTTACCCCCTCCCCTTCGTAAGGGAGGGTTGGGGTGGGGTAAAAAAAATAAGACTCATTGATGATTGCTATCATACAGGTATTTTGTAGGAATAAAGCCCGGTACTGGTCTATCATTTTTGCATATAATTGAAAATCGATAGGTGGTATTATTAGTTATTAATTATTAGTGCGATCGCCCGCGTTCAAACTGATCCGTGGCACTGCGAGCAATAAGCTGCTTAGGATCTGGCTTCTAGCTTCTAAACACATAAATTGTCGGGTGGCGTGGGCTGGCATTTCCGCAGCCTTTGGGCTGATTGCGATGCTAGCCCGATCGCAGTTCAAGGGCTGTAGATTGATTTTCGTTGGCCGGGCCTACAGCGCTTTCCTCTCAGCTACCGAGTCGCAAAATTTGAACGAAATCGGACGGCGCGATCGCACTTGCTTGCACCCCATTCAGAACAGCCAAGAGTTCCCCAGAGTTAGCAATTCTGATGAATGTGGTGGGACTTGCCTCTCGCCCGTCTGTGCCTTGGCTAATGCTCAGTTGAGTGAAAGTCAAACCGCCTGCTAAACTCAGCAAATCTTCACCTTTCCTGAAGTCGGAGATTACATCACTTCCTTGTGCGGGTGTCAAGACAAATAAGTCGCCTCCGCTGCCGCCTAGCAAAGTATCGCTGCCCTCATCGCCAATCAACACGTCGTCGCCAGCACCGCCGACCAAACTGTCACTGTCTTTGCCGCCCAAAATCGTATCGTTGCCAGCATCGCCGTTGATGGTATCACTGCCTTCATTGCCGAACAGCAGGTCATTGCCAGCACCGCCGCACACTTGGTCTTGACCGCCACCAACGCCGATCGGCAGGGGGCTGCCAATATCCCCATACACCGTGTCATCCCCATCGCCGCCGCAGATAGAGTCATTGCCTTGGTCGCCCAACAGCAAGTCGCTGCCCAAGTCGCCTACAACTACATCGTTGCTCTTGCCGCCGCGGGCAGTATCGTTGCCGTCACCGCCAGAAAGGGTATCAGAGGCATCCTGACCGCTGAGGTAGTCATTGCCCTTGGCACCCAATAACAAGTCGTTCCCGGCGCGATCGCGGTCAGATTCGCTGTTGGTGCCGCCGTAGAGGCTGTCGTTTCCCTCCTCACCCACAAGGGTGTCAGAACCGCGTCCGCCCCAGAGCAGGTCGTTATCTTTGCCCCCGAAACCAGCGTCGTTGCCCTGACCGCCGAACAGGGTGTCGTAGCCTGCTTGACCGTTGAGGTACTCGTCGCCGGGCCCGCCCAACAGCAAGTCGCGATCGACCTGTGGCCCAACAGGAATGTTGCTAATCAATCCGCCAAATAGGTTGTCGTTGCCTGCTTGACCGACAAGAACATCATCTCCAGCCAAACCGTTGATGCCATCACCGCCACTGCCGCCCGTGAGGAAGTCGTTTATATCCGTACCTACCAGGTTGTTTTCAACAAGATTGAAACCGTGAAGAGGACTGATCTCCGGTAAGCTAATTTGCGCGCAAATGCAATCTGGATCTTCAGGTTGTTGCGGGGTTGGAACGGGAGTTGTTTCCAGGATGGGGGTCGGCGCTGGGGTTGGTGTCGGCGCTGGGGTTGGTGTCGGCGCTGGGGTTGGTGCTGGTGTCGGCGCTGGAGTTGGGGCTGGTGTCGGCGCTGGTGTCGGCGTCGAGACGATAATTGTGGGCGAAAAGTTGATGACTGGTGCAGGTGTCGGTGCTGGTGTCGGCGTCGAGACGATAATTGTGGGCGAAAAGTTGATGACTGGCGCAGGTGTGGGGGGGGCGATGTCGTTGTCGGCGATGCTGACAGTGACGGGTGCGATCGCCACTGGCAAGTATTCGGCAGCGCTGTCGGCGGCAACGCTCGAAAGAATGAACCCGCTGTGCCCTCCTTCCACTATGCTGTCGTCGGTAGCTTTGACGGTGACAGTTTGCGGTGCATTCCAGTTCGCTGGAGTGAAAGTGATCGGAGCGATCGCATCTATTTGACTGCCCGCAGCGACATTGACGGTAACGTTAGCTGTCGGGGCTTTGGTCAGGACAATGCTGTAGCTGCCTGCTGCACCTCCTTCTGCTGCATTGGTGCTGTTAGGAGTGACGGCGATGCCGGGGGAGTCGTTGTCGATAATCAAGACATCAACTTTGGGGATGCCGATATTGTTGTAAGCCAAATCCGTGCTGGTAGCGCTGGAGGCGATCGTGCTCAGGTGCGTTCCTTCAATGGCGGAATCGTCAACTGCTTTGACAGCCGCAGTTTGTGGCAGGTTCCAGTTGTCAGAGGTGAAGGTGAAGGAGGCGATCGCTTCTATTTGACTGTCTGTCGTGAAGCTAACTTTAACGTCGCTTGAAGGCTGCCCGGTTAATACCGCGCTGTAACTGCCATTTGCACCGCCTTCTGCTGCATAAGTTGTTGTGGGAGAAATTTTGACCCCAGAGGTCGAGGTAGCTGTATCGTTGTCGGCAATGGTGACGCTGACGGGTGCGATCGCCACTGGCAAGTATTCGGCAGCGCTGCCTGCTGCCACGCTGTGATTGATCGTGCCGCTGTGGCTTGCTTCGACAACAGTGTCGTCGGTTGCTGTCACCGTTACTGTTTGTGGCACGTTCCAGTTAACCGGAGTGAAAACTAGCGGCGCGATCGCATCTATTTGACTGCCCCCAGCGAAATTGACGGTAACGTTAGCTGTCGGGGCTTTGGTAAGGACAATGCTGTAGCTGCCTGCTGCACCTCCTTCTGCTGCATTGGTGCTGTTAGGAGTGATGGCGATGCCGGGGGAGTCGTTATCGATAATCAACACATCGACTTTGGAAATGCCGATATTGTTGTAAGCCAAATCCGTGCTGGTAGCGCTGGAGGCGATCGTGCTCAGGTGCGTTCCTTCAATGGCGGAATCGTCAACTGCTTTGACAGCCGCAGTTTGTGGCAGGTTCCAGTTGTCAGAGGTGAAGGTGAAGGAGGCGATCGCTTCTATTTGACTGTCTGTCGTGAAGCTAACTTTAACGTCGCTTGAAGGCTGCCCGGTTAATACCGCGCTGTAACTGCCATTTGCACCGCCTTCTGCTGCATAAGTTGTTGTGGGAGAAATTTTGACCCCAGAGGTCGAGGTAGCTGTATCGTTGTCGGCAATGGTGACGCTGACGGGTGCGATCGCCACTGGCAAGTATTCGGCAGCGCTGCCTGCTGCCACGCTGTGATTGATCGTGCCGCTGTGGCTTGCTTCGACAACAGTGTCGTCGGTTGCTGTCACCGTTACTGTTTGTGGCACGTTCCAGTTAACCGGAGTGAAAACTAGCGGCGCGATCGCATCTATTTGACTGCCCGCAGCGACATTGACGGTAACGTTAGCTGTCGGTTGAGTGTTGAGGGAGACTTCGTAACTGCCTGTCGCGTCGCCTTCGGCAGCAGTCGTGCTCGCAGGAGTAATTGTGATGCTGGGCGTATTGGGAGTAGCGACATCGTTATCGGTGATGCTGACTGTTACCGGCGCGATCGCCACTGGCAGATATTCCGCCGCGCTATCGGCGGCGATGCTGTGGTCGATCGTGCCTGTGTGCAGCCCTTCGACTAAACTGTCGTCGGTAGCTTTCACCGTGACTATCTGCGGTAGGTTCCAGTTATCTGAGGTGAAAGTAAATGTGGAAATCGAATCGATTTGAATGCCCGTGTTGAAGTTGACATTAACAGGCGCAGTCGGTTTGCTAGTCAGCGCTACCTTGTAACTGCCTGTGGCGTCGGCTTCGGCAGCAGTCGTGCTAGCAGGAGTAGTTGTGACTCCGGCGGTATCGTTGTCGGTAATTTGGGGAACAACCGAGGCAGTAGCAATCAGGTTGTATTTCGCGTCTGTACTGGTGACTTGGTGGGCGATCGTACTGGAGTGCGTGCCTTGAGCCACACCATCGTCCACGGCTTGCACATTCACCAGTTGAGGCACGTTCCAGTTGTCGGGAGTAAATTTAAGAGCGATCGGGCTCCCGCCTCCAGTCCCCACGTCGCTTTGGGCATCAGGGGAGGCGGTGACAGTAACATCGGCTGCTGGCTGGGTGGTTAACACCGCTGTATAGTTATCGGTAGCGCCGCCTTCGCCGATTTTGGTGCTGCCGCCAGTTTCGGTAATTTTTACCTGTGGCGTGTCGTTGTCGGTAATGTTAGCGGTGAGGGTAGCAGCCACAGTACCATCAACGGTAATTGGAACCGCAGCACCGTCGTAATTGGGGTCTACACTACTGGCTGTGTGTGCGATCGCGCTAGTGTGAGGAGATGCTTCCGCTATTTGATCGTCCACTGCCTCGATCGTAACGGTTTGCGGCACATTCCAGTTGTTGGGGGTAAAATTCAGGGTGAGAGGGACACCAGTACCCGCTCCCAAGTCTGTCTGGGTATCAGGGTCAACAGTGACGATTACAAGGTCACTAGGCTGGCTTTGGAGTACGACTGTATATGTGTCTGAAGTACCGCCTTCTGCAACATCCGCGCCCGCTGTTGAGGTGATTATGATGCCTGCGGTGTCATTATCAGTGAGAATATCCAGATTGGCGGTGTTCTGAACAAAACCAATCCTAGCATTGGTGGGATTGGCTAAGGTCAGGGTGAGGTTTTCGGTGGGTTCAACTAAGCTATCATTATTGATCGGAACGGTGAGAGTAGCAGTGGTTTGATTGGTCAGAAAAGTGATAGTTTGGGTAGTGAAAGTAAAATCTATTCCGTCTCCCAAGGTAGCCCCGCCTGTAGCGCTGCCGTTGCTTAATTTTACGTCTACAGTGGACTTTCCCTGGGCTATGCCGGTGCGGTTGATGGTAATGTTTGCTTCAACTACTGTCCCATCTTCGTTGACGTAATAGTTGGGTTGAGAGAAATTGAAGACGGGAGGAGCGTAGATCAACACTGCCGAGTCCAAGCTCGAATCGCTAGTGTCAGCGATCGCTAATCTCAGCTTACTGCGGACATTTGGGATGACGAATACTTGTGGCGTTGATAGCACTTTTGTAAAACCATCCCAGGTTGTTTTAAAAATCTGTGGAGTCGACGTGTTGTCAACGTATAACGCTGGGTTTTGTGGTGGGAAATCGGGGGTTGGGGGGTTTGTGTTGGGGTTGCCGGCTTTGCCGTTATTAATATTGTTAACGGAAACAAGTTGCTTTTCAGTTCCCGGAATTGCGGAAATGAATACGTCATTTAGGTAAAAGCCAAATACATCGTTGAATTCTGTATTTACATACTCGTTATACTCCTCAGAAGCAAACACGTATTCCAAACTAAACTGGTTTTGCTTGGGTATAAACTCGAATTCGAGAACGGCAGCATCATTAGTAGTGGTCGAACTTGAGTTCGTATCCACAAGAAGCTGACTAAGAGCAGCATCCCCATCCTTAACATTAAACCCACCCAGGTCTATACTAGATTCGGGATTTGCGATATCTCCTGTGCTGAAAATAACACCTGCTTCAAGATTTAGGCCGTCGGAAATACCTCCCCCGAAACTGCCTGCGGCCCGATTATCACCCGTGTATTTCACACTACCAGGAACGACTGAGCCTGAGTCCCCAATAATAAATTGAGCGAGTTGGTCAGCAGTGATACCACTATTAAGATCATTAGTTATCAGAGCCATAATACACCTCTTGGAAAAATTGCTAGGTTTTCATTTGTAGCTACAATATCTTATATGTAGCGTTCTCTCTGTTATGCACTTACTCAAAATTATCTAGGAGTAATTACAATAAATGATATTGGGCGTTTTTCTACTTAAGTGTTTGCTAAATAGTTGCTAGAAGGAATTGCTATAACTTAATTCGGCTCGATCGCCACTTCCTTGCAAAATTTAAGCATGACAGTACGATCGCCCTAATGGCGGTTGAGAAATTGTCTCACAGCACCCATAAAAAAAATCAGGACTTATATTAAATCCATTCGGTCGCAAGATTACTTAAAATTCTTGCTGATGACACGTGGGATTATTTAATCTATTATCGTAGAAATTAACTCATCCTAATTTGGTTCTCATCCTCGCATATGTCAGTAATATTGCTGAGTTTTTTTACAAAAATTAATACATAGAAAAAGTTCGGAGTTTGGTGCGAAAAATGTGTCTTGCCTCACATTTTGCACCTATCCGAAATAGGTTTTTGCGCTTTTCCCACAACAAATACAGCAGTTTTCAATTGGATGAAATACAGGTAGGGACTCAGGCTTTACCTGAGTCCCTACGCGAAATCTGTATCACGCTCAACAGAAAACTGCGGTAGATTTACTTACTTTACCAATGGGGATAAGTGCTGGCTCCCAAAGGGATTATTGAGAATGATCCAAGAACTCACTTACTATTTCCACTTCTCAAATAGGGCTGGCGCACCAATCATGTAATATTGCCGTCGTGGCTTTACACTATTGATGCGCCAGTTATAGCGCCTGTCAATCGATTTTAGATTTTAGATTTTAGATTTTAGATTGAAGAAAGCGACCCCACTGATAAATCCGGGGGCTCGGGATTCGGAGCTTTTTTCTCGCTCCACGAATCAATCCGGGGGCCCCGGATTAAATTGCTTGATAGTCAATTGCGGACTTTTGGGAGTGCGGCTGCGGTGAAAGTTATTCATCCATTCGCATCAGCTTGCGGTAAAACGTTTTAGAAAAATCGACGGTACGAGTTCGCTGAAAAGTCAGGAGAACCTCAATTAAGCAACTAACAAACTCAGAGCTTTGCATAGTCACTTCGTAGCTGAGTTCAGCATTGCCGTCAAACAAAACCCGACAGCGGGTTAAATCGATCGGCAGCGACGAGATATTCCAACTAGCGACAAACGGCACGCTCTCCCCGCCGTCAATTTTTCTTGCCCCCTCCAAGCTTTTGAGCTTGTAGAGGCCAATAGCGTGCGGTAAAAACTTACGCCTGGGCTCTTGACAGAAAGGCGCGTAGACTTTCACTTCTTTGTCATCGGCTGGCTTGAGTTGAGGAATAGACATATTTCCACCTCAGACAATTATTACTAACAGATAGTTTAGATCCCCTGAAAAAACTAGCAGATATTCCTGGTCGATCGCAAGCAAAAGTCAACCCAAATACTCTATGCAGTGCCGGTTTACCAGGGCCGTACAAGCACCGAACCCGCTGGTTGTCCTCCCGTCCGCTTTCGACAAAAGCCCAGAAACTGATACAGTAGATGCTTATATCTAAAATCAAAAACTATTGGTGGTTGAATCAAGTAACCTATGCAGGAGAGTTCTTGGCCAGAAAACGACGCTCGCAGCGAGCTTAACTTGGACATCTCTGATTTAGCTCAAGAAGAGCTCAAGAGTTTGACCTCGCACTCGAAGCTCAGCAAAGTATTTGCTATACCAGACATTGGCGACAGGGTGTTTGACGCGGAAACAAAAGCAGAGCTCCCGGTGGCGGTGTCTGTGCCGGGAACTCCCTCTTTTCCTCAAAATCTGTACCGGGGACGCCGCGGAAAAGCCGCCGCAGTGCTGACTGCGATTTGGGCCGGCACGATCGCCCTGCACTTGATTTCTTGGGGTGCGTGGGTAGTGTGGGGGTTGACGGGACTGCTGTGGATGCAAGCATTTCGAGTTTTATTTGCTTCGCCCAAGCCCGCACTGCCGCCTCTTGCCGATGAAAGTCGAGAAGATTGGCCTTACGTGTCGCTGCTAGTGGCGGCGAAAAATGAGGAAGCGGTGATTGCCCGATTCGTAGAATCGATCTGCAATGTAGATTATCCGATCGACCGCTACGAAGTTTGGGCGATCGACGATCACAGCAGCGACGCCACGCCGCTAGTATTGGAACAGCTAACCAAAAAGTACCCCCAGCTCAAAATATTTCGCAGAGGAGCAAATGCCAGCGGCGGCAAGTCGGGAGCGCTGAATCAAGTGTTGCCGCTGACTCGCGGGGAATTTGTCGGCATATTTGACGCCGACGCGACGGTAACGCCGGATTTGCTGCGCCGGGTGCTGCCAGTGTTCGATGCAGAAAAGGTAGGGGCTGTGCAAGTCAGAAAAGCCATCGCCAATGCTTCGGTAAATTTGTGGACTCGTGGCCAAGAAGCAGAAATGGCTCTCGACAGTTTTTTCCAGCAGCAGCGGATTGCGATCGGCGGCATTGGAGAATTGCGCGGTAACGGCCAATTCATGCGTCGCACTGCCTTGGAAAGCTGCGGAGGCTGGAACGAGGAGACGATTACCGATGACCTGGATTTGACGGTGAGGCTGCACCTAGACCGATGGGACATTGAATTTCTCGCTTTTCCAGCCGTGTCAGAAGAAGGAGTCACTAACGCTCGCGCCCTGTGGCACCAGCGCAATCGCTGGGCAGAAGGTGGCTATCAGCGTTATCTTGACTACTGGCGGCTAATTGTTCGGAACCGCATGGGAACTGGGAAAACTTGGGATTTATTTGGATTTTGGGTATCTCAATATTTCTTGCCCACAGTAGCGCTACCCGATTTTGTGATGTCAATTGCCCTGCGCCGGATGCCGATCGCCAGTCCCCTAACTTTTATGACCCTTACATTGTCATTGGTGGGAATGTTTGTCGGTTTGCGCCGCACTCGCAAAGAGACCAAATTTGACGTAAGGCGAGTTTTTGTCACCTTGCTGCAAACGCTGCGGGGTACTGTGTATATGTTCCACTGGCTGCTGGTAGGGACTGTGACGGCTCGGATTGCGGTACGGCCTAAGCGGCTCAAATGGGTCAAAACCGTCCACCAAGGCGCTGCTAAGTTGACAGTTGACAGTTGACAGTTGACAGTTGACAGTTGACAGTTGACAGTTGACCGAAGGAAGATGGAAAAGGGAAGAAGTAATTAGTCATTAGGAAGAAGGGAGAAGACATACACGGCAAGCTTGAACGCGAGCCGTATTTGAGGTTTAATTAGGTGATTTACTTAGCATCAATTGATAATTAGCTAGCAGAAATATTTCGGAACAGTATTGTCAAAAGTCCGAAGATTTTAGAAAAAAAAAATCCATCAATTGATGACCAAATAGGTCTCAATCAGAGCCACAATAAAATTGGGCAATTCTCCGAGAAAACACTGCGAAACAGATGAGGTGATAAATCATCGGCGAGCGGTAATAACGAATAAGTAATCGGCAATACAAAAGTCTAAAATTAAAAGATAAAAGGTATAATTTTTAATTTTTAACTTTTAACTTGACAAAAAACCAATTACTATCTATTAATTATGAATTGCCAATTAGGACGAATTGCTTGTTGCCAACTACCCGTCACCCGTAATTGATAATGGATTTGTTAGAGTACCAAGCTAAATCTTTATTTCGCCAGATGGCAATTCCGATTTTGCCGTCGCAGCGGATTGACAATCCCGCCGACCTCAAAGGACTGAAAATTCCTTACCCCGTTGTACTCAAATCGCAAGTGCGGGCTGGGGGACGGGGCAGGGCGGGCGGTATCAAGTTTGTGGAAAATACGATCGATGCAGTAGCAGCCGCTCAAACAATTTTTAATTTGCCGATCGAGGATGAATATCCCCAAGTCCTGCTGGCAGAAGCAAAGTACAACGCTGACCAAGAATTGTACTTAGCGGTACTCCTAGACCCCGTAGCCCGCCGCCCGGTGCTTCTGGGTTCGAGACAAGGAGGTATGGATGTCGAAGGGTCGATCGATCAAATGCAGCAAGTTGCCGTAGATCAAGAATTTTCCCCATTCTATGCGAGGCGTCTTACGCTGAAAATGGGATTGCAGGGAGACTTGATTCAATCGGTGAGTACCATTGTCGAAAAAATGTATCGGCTGTTTGTCGAAAAAGATTTAGATTTAGTAGAAATCAATCCTCTCGGCATCAGTCCGACGGGAGAGGTCATGGCTTTAGACGGTAAAGTCACCGCCAACGACGATGCCTTGGGGCGACATCCAGATTTGGCCACACTCTCAGGGAAGAGGCAAAGCAGCGGGTTGGCACGGGAAAGGAGAAGTCCCCATGCTGGGGGCGATCGCCCCCATTCCCAGTCCAAGGTTCAGCAGTCGCCGGAGTTTGACCCCAAATCTAAATCCCCAATCTCGAATTCGGAATCCCTGCAATTAATCGAACTAGACGGGAATATCGCGATTTTGTGCAACGGAGTGGGCCTGACAATGGCAACTCTAGATGCTGTAACCCACCAAGGAGGAAAACCAGCTAATTTTGTGAATATTGGTTCCCTAGACCGCTACGATGCAGCCAATGCCCTGCGCGATCGCGCGGAGTTGGGTCTGGAGTTAGTCGCTCAGGATAAACACGTTAAGGTGATACTTGTAAATATTTTGGGCAGCGCCTCCAAAAGCGAGGAAATAATCGCTGCAGTAGCCGGCTATTTGGAACGGAAAGCTCGCGCTAACCGCCACATCCAAGTTGTGCTGCGGCTGGTAGAGATCGATGCTGATGCTGTTAAAAAGCGTTTGGGACAGTTGCCTGTGCAGCTAGCTAGCACTTTGGATGAGGCCGCGGCCGCTTCTGTATCCTCCGCCAAGTAGGGGCAGTCGATCGGCAAAAAACGAGATTTCTGTACAGATGAAGGCCTTCTGCTTTTTACAGATCGAGTGTCAAGTGGGAAAAAATGAATTTAACTCCTGAAAGCAAAGTCCTAGTACAGGGCATTACAGAATCTCCCGCGTCCACCCGCGCCGCCCTGATGATGAAAGCATACGGCACTAATGTAGTCGCCGGTGTTAGTCCCGGTCGGGGGGGGCTGGAAGTGGAGGGAATTCCGGTTTTTGATTTGGTAGAACAAGCAGTGGCGGCAGTGGGTCACGTTGACACTGCGGTAATTTTTGTAGACGCTTACTCGGTGCTGGATGCGGCTCTAGAAGCGATCGCGGCAGGAATTCGGCAAATCGCGATCGTTACTGGGGGAGTGCCTCCTCTGGATATGGTGCGCTTAGTCAGAAAAGCAGAGGCCACCGAAACTTTGGTAATCGGGCCCAACAGTCCGGGGATTATTGTGCCCGACAAACTGCTGCTGGGAACTCACCCCAAGGAATTTTACACTCCCGGCCCGGTGGGAGTGATCAGTCGCAGCAGCACTTTGACTTACGAAGTTGCCCTAGAACTAACGGAGGCTGGGTTGGGACAGTCGATGGCGGTTTGTATTGGCTGCGACGCGATTGTCGGTTCTTCTTTTATGCAGTGGCTGCAACTTTTGGACGAAGACGACAGTACCGAAGCGATGGTTTTGGTAGGGGAAGTTGGCGGGTGGAGTGAACAAGCTGCTGCTTCTTACATCGCTTCGGCGATCGACAAACCCGTGGTTGCTTATCTGGCCGGCCGCTACGCTCCCAAGGGGCCGTCTTTGGGCCACGCCGGCATCCTGATCAGTTCTCGGGCGGCTGCCCAGAAAGCCTTTGGAGTTACGGCCCCAAACAAAATGGCTGCCTTTGAAGAGGCGGACATACCTGTGGCGGCTCGACCTTCAGAGATTCCTAAGTTGCTCAAAAAATTGCTCAAGAAAAATTGATTGCTTTGGGAGTTTTCACAAAAGTCCTAACCCTCTTGGGGGTTGGGATAGGGGTAGTGCGGGGGCGGGTTGGGTCTCAAAAGTGTCTGCAGAATGCCACAACAGCCGCTTCAACCCGCCTTGAGGACACATGTATGATTTTTTTACCAAAGCCCTCTGATCGGCGTCACAGGCTGCGGTGCGGGCGCTGGCAATGGGGCGGCGCGGCGCGGCGCTGGAGGCGGAGTTGTTGGCTGCACGCTGCGACGAGGTTCGATCGGACTTTCGGTGCGAGTTGTTTCAGTTGTGCGAGTTGTCGATCGCGTCACATCTTCAAGCAGGCTTCGCAGAGTTCCAGCTATACTCTGAACTTTCCCAACAGCGGTGCGAAGGCTGGCAACATCTACGTAAACCTCGTTGAGAGGATACTTTTTCAGGATTTCCAGCAGCGATACCTTACCGTCATCCCCGGATGCCAGGATCACTGCTGCCCGCAGAGCTTTCCCGCTTTCTGTGCGGCGCTGAGTCCGAATTGCTTGACCGATGTCGTCAGTGATTTTTTCTCCTGGGGTGCTGTAAACCACCCTAGCCAGATTAGCAGGCTTTAAACCAATTTCTAAACCCATGAACCCCCGCAGTATTTGCGCGTCCATTTTGGAGACCCGGATAATTTGTTGGAGGGTTGGCGTCGTCGTGCCGTTTTTAGCAAATTCTTCTAAGTCGCTGATATTGATGGCTTGTCTGATCGGGCCAAATGTGAGGACAACTTTTTCGGCCCCTAATGCTCTACTGCTGCTAGATAATATGCTCGCGCTTGCTCCTAAAACTAGGGCAATGCCGATCGATACAAATTTTGTTAATTTCATATTCACCGCTACATTAAAATTATTTTTTCGAGATTTGTACATTTTTGTACATTATAGATGCAGCAGTTATATTCTACAAGGTAGCCCGTGTAATTTGTGCCCGCGTCACACCCACAATCTCGATCGAGACTTTTTCTGATCTTGACTTTAAAAATAAGTAACCGCATCTGCCGAAATATTTTTGCTTCTCTTCATTCGGCCTTCTACCTTCTACCTTCTACCTTCTACATCTCTAGCCTTCTACATCTGAGTGCCTTCAGCCTTCTACATAAGTGCCTTCTAGAAGTTATGTTGAAAACCAAGCGCAAATCCAAGAAATCCAAACACAAGCATAGCGAAAAAACAACAGCGATCGCCAAAAAAGAAGTAGCTGCACAAAAACGCAAAACTTCACAAAAGCGCAATGAATTAGTGCAGGCGATCGCCATAAGCTGCTTAGTCAGCCTTACTGCCAGCATCCTCCTGTTGTTCGTAGCCGGCCCTAAGATTGCTATTGCAGGAGGCGCAGCCTTAGCCATCTTGCTGCTTTCCTACAAATACCCCCGTCAAGCTTTATGGACTTTTCTAATTTACCTGCCTTTTAGCGGTACAATTACTTATGCAATTGGCGGAGGTAATGCTGCATTTCAAGTAGCCAAAGATGCTTTCTACATACCAGCCCTCATCGCCCTAATTCAAAGCTGCAAAAAGAAACAGTTGCCCCTGTTCATTCCCAAACCAATGCTTTCTACCTTCAGCATCCTGTTGATGATGGCAATCCTGACTTTAATTTTTGTGAACGGGGAGATGCAGCTCAACCCTAGGGCGGGCGACAAACCAATTCTGCAAGGAATTCTCGGATTAAAAGTATTGATAGGTTACATACCGCTGATTGCTTGTACCTATTATCTGATCCGCACTAAGAAGGATTTAGTATTTTTTAGTCGAATGCACATCGTTTTGGCGATCGTTTGCTGCCTTCTAGGTTTGATTCAGTACCTGTTGCTGCAAAGTGGAAAGTGTGCGGGTACCCGAGGAATGATCGGAAACGACTTATATAAAGCAACGCTGCAAGCTAGATGTTTTGTCGGCGGTTCTTTAGTGTTCAGTCCAGAAGTCAAGTTGATCCGCTTGCCTGGAACTTTTGTAGCGCCTTGGCAGTGGGCTTGGTTTTTAATTTCTAATGCTTTTTTAACCTTTGCCTCTGCTTTTTGTGACCCTTCATTTTGGTGGCGAGTTATCGGTTTATTGGGCATGGCATTAGTATTTGCTAATGCAGTTATTTCTGGTCAAAGAGCTGCTTTAGTTATGGTTCCAGTGGCCACGGCTATCCTGCTAATTCTCACTGGTCAATTAGTTAATTTCAAACGATTTATTCCCATCGGTGCAGGACTGGCAATTCTGCTGTTTGCAGGTGCAGCAATTAACCCGGGAATTGTCGAGCAGCGGTGGGAGAGTTTTGTTAGTCGCTGGAATGCTGCACCGCCCCAGCAGTTTCTCTTTAATCAGTTCGAGCAGAGCAACAATTTTATCATTGACAAACCTCTCGGTAGAGGTGTGGGACGAGCCACTAATTCAACGCGAATATTTGGTGCCACGCAGCTAATTGAAACTTTCCAACCTAAGTTGATATACGAACTAGGTTATCCGGGAATGATTAGTTTTCAGATCATGCTTTTACACTTAGCTTTTCTAACTTTTAGAGCTTACCGATCAGTCAAGGACAAAAGTTTGCGGAGTTACGGAGCTAGTTTTTGGGTGTTTGTTGCATTTATTACGATCAATACTCAATACTATCCGCTGGATGTAGATCCAGTGTCCGTGTATTATTGGGTATTAGCTGGGGCGATTTTAAAGTTGCCCAAAATTGATAAACAGGTGCAGGATGAAAAACACCAGGAAGTTGAGTCAAATGAATTGCAACTTCACCAGCCATTAAAGGAGAAAAAAATTATTGCATCTTCCCCAATTTGAGAAGAGTTTTGAGTGTTGAGTTTGGTGGATTCTTTGTTGTTCAGTAACCCGCTTTCGCTCCAAGGCGGTGCAAAGATAGCCCGCCGTTCTGGATTTCTTTGTGCTAAAGCCCACCCCTACAGCATATTTTGGCTCTTAACTTTACTGCGGTTGCCAAACCGGATCGCTAGCATTCAAATCTTTGTCATTTGTTAATTTAGTCAATCCAGAACCGTCCCAATTAATTACATATAAGTTGCTTTTATCGCCTTGGATTTCATTAAAAGCAAAAGCAATTTGCTGGCTGTCAGAAGACCAAGCTAATTCAAAAATTCCAGACAGTTCTAGCCGAGGAGCTAGTTGATGTAGCTGGCGACCCTTAGCATTGATTGTGTATAGTTTTTGATTGTTGAAGTCTCCGGCGAGGAAGGCAATAAGTTGGCCATCCGGCGACCAGGAAAGTGTATCGTAGTTTCCGGGTTTTTGGGTGAGGTTCTGGGCGGTTCCCCGGTTAATGTCGATCGCATAAATATCCTGCTTTTCCCCGCTCAAATCGCCCGCTTTGCCATGATAGTGAGCAATGCGGCTGCTGTCGGGTGACCAAAATAGTTTGACGTTGTAAACCTCATTTTGCGGGTTGTTAGTCAAATTTTTAAGGTTTGTGCCGCCTGCATTAATCGTGTAAATTTGCTGTTTGGGATAGGTGCCGGAGAAAAAAGCGATTTTTGTGCGATCGGGCGACCAAACAAGTTCCATACCGCCGGATGTATACTCGCCGGGACTTTGAGTGAGTTTGGTCAGGCCCGAACCGTCGGAATTCATTTTGTAGATATTTTTATCCTTGATAAATGCTACCTGCTGGCCGTCGGGTGAAATATAAAATTCCGATGAAATTTCAGTTTTAGCCGGTCGTCCTCCTAATTCCCAATTCCGAACTAATTTAGTTCCTTTAATACCCGAAGTGTCGCTCGTATAAAGTGATTGACTGCCGGGAGAATCTGAGGTAAAACCGTCGCAAGAACGGGCAAAAACAAGTTTTTGGCTGTTGGAAAACCAAACTATTTCAAAATTAGTTGCTTTGCAAGATTCCCCAGCAAACTGTTTAGTTAGCCCGGAACCGTCAGCCTTGACTGTATAAATGTCAGTGTCTCCGCTGACGAAAGCCAGCCGATCGCCATTGGGCGACCAAACTAGCGTGTAGCTAACATCTATATTGGGTGCAAGTTGGCGGCGGGCCCCGTTAGTATTGACCATAAATAAATTGTTTCTAACCTCGCTGCCGCGCCTCTGGAGGGCGGCAAACGCTAGAATCCTTGGTTTTTGGGCTGCGGGTGATCCGGGGCTGTGAAGGCTCAAAAACAAGCTGAATAAGAGTGTTAGGGAGATAAGGGCGATCGGCCTAATTCGCAATAATTTATGCAAACGCATTTTGTCAATATCATCTCCTTACTTTTAAATCTTCACAGTCTTCAGTCCTCATATCCCCGACTTCTTAAAGTGCTGGGGGGATATGGCAAATTCTAACTCCAAACTATTACCAATGCCGAATTGGCAGCAATGCCCCATTCCCAATGCCCCATTCCCAATGCCCCATTCACAGTGTTTGTCGATCGATATGTCGCGACAGCATCAAACTCTGTTTAATTCTACCAATAATTAGCTCAAACATTTTTTTTCGAGATGGATTCTTGCTACTCGGTGGCATCCCCAACTCGCAACACATCAAATTCAAGTCATTTGCACTCATTGCCAATAACTTTTGCCTCACCTCTTCTTCATTACCATTCTTAGCTTGTAAACGCAGTTCTTCATAAACTTCTAGAACATTGGCAGCCGATAAATTAGCACGTTTATTAACATCAGCACCCCTGGGAATATCCGAAGTTTTTGAGCCAGCAGAAATCACTACCCGCTTGACTTGAGTCTCAAGCCGGGTTAATTTTCGAGCAACGTCCCGCAAGATTTCCTTAAGTTCGCCAATTTCCTCAACTAACCCCCCGCTTTCTTGTTCGGAAGCAGCCAAAATTTCTTTTTTACTCATTTCAGATACTCCTCACACTCGCGCCATAGTTTTTCAAATTCTCTAACTAATTCTCGCGGCAGTTCTCCCTCATTAATCGCCCGTTTTAGCCCCACGCTTTCCCGAATCGTCGATTCCAAAAATCTAACTTCTATGTTATTGTCTTTGGATATCTCAGCGCAAAGTCTCTTGACTTCTCTCATGTAAAACTGAACTTCATTTGTTAGCAATCCTCCATAGGTTTTAGCTTTATTCATAAACACTGCTATCTTGGGAAACGGATAAGGTTCAATCCGTTTTTGGAGAGAGTTTAAGACTAAACTCAATCCCCTAGAACCAAAATAATCAGGATTGACGGGAATTAATATTAAGTCGCAGCAAGAGAGTACGCTATAGGTGAGGAGACTGAAGGAAGGCGAACAGTCAAAAAGCATCAAGTCGTATTTGGGGAGATTGGGAGAGTTGGCGATTTTGCCGATGAATCGGCGGATGAAGTCTTTAACACTTTTTCCCTCAAATCCATCGATATCCAACCAATACAATTCTTCAACTGAAGGGACAAAATGCAACTGTTCGTCAATCTGATAAATGGTGTCGAAACCAACTGGAAATTTAAAGTTCTGTCCGGCTTTTTTAAAGACTTCGAGGGCGTCGTAAATTGTGAGTCTGTGCTTGAGAGATTTTTCGTACCACTTACCAAACTTGTCATCTAAATGACCTGTATTTTCGTTAAGTCCGATCGCCTCTGTGAGCGACATTTGCGGGTCTAGGTCTAACATCAAGACTTCTAAGTCTGTTCCTTGGGATATAATATTTCCCAGACTCCAAGTGACGGTGGTCTTTCCGACTCCGCCTTTGAAGTTGATTACCGCTATTGATTTTGGACTCATGGCTGGCTTTGTTTGGATTTTGCTTAATTTTTTATTAAAACATATTGTGTGACTTTGTTCAGCGCGCGATCGGCTCCATGTGTCAACTGACCTGAAAGGGAGACTCGGAGCGAGAAATTAATAATAAAATAAACACGAGATGATGTCAAATCAAGGTTTGTAGTTGGGCGGCAGCGCCTTGAACTCAACTACAAACCTAAAAATCCCTTAATTACTCTGATAGTGAAATCAACTTTTAGGGTGCGTCAGACGAAGTTCGAGATATCTTATGGAGGGTGTAGGATGCGGGGGCACCTTACTAATTGTGACACAGGTTTTAGTCCTAGTACACTCGCAAAAGCGGAACGACATTGTTCTTATTTTGACTTCAAAATTACTTTCTTCCTTGCCAGCGCATCCAAAAACAATATAACAGAGTCAATATCAACCATCCCGACACACAGCAAAACCCAGGAAGCGCAACATCAATATTGGGTAAAGACTGGGTGTTGACTTCAGTAAATTGATTAATATATGGTTCAACAAAGTTGTCATGAGCATCTTCCAATGCTTCGCGTTGTTTGATTCTATCTTCTTGGTCGTTCATCCTTAACCAGCCTTCATTTCAACCGTATGAAGGTATGGTCGGTTTGGGGTAGGAGAGCAAAGCAATCCCCCCGGTTGAATCAGCCATAAACTTGATATAATCAACGTTAGAGCGGTTTGGGGTACGTCGTAGAGATTGCAGCCCCCCCAAAGTTCTTTTGCAATTCCCCTCCCTTGAACCCATGCCAAGCAAAAAGAAAGTCACCTATGGGCCTACTGTTAAAGAACGTGCCAAGCGCTTATTAGAGGCATTGTTGGCTTATGTCAATTGGGAATTAGAAGACGTTGGTGGAATCTCCCTAAGTCATAGATGGCAGGATGAAACTACCGAACAACCAAAATTGGTGATTGAAACGCAACTGAGAACTCTGGAATTTCTCACGGCCAAAGACAAGCATGAAGGGAAATTAACTACAAGCGAGATTAGACAGGCACTTAACGAGCATTTAAAGGATTTTTTGGAAATCCTCGAAGATAATCGTTCTAAGACGCAGGGAAAAGAAGAGTGGCACTTTACTCTGAAGTTGTGGAGTAAAGACAAGCAAAAGAATTTAGAACAATTTGAAATTGAATGGGAACGCCTGCGGCCTGAAAAATCTAAGCAGCAGGAGGAAACTCTGCGGGAAACGGTTTCTGGAAAAACTCCTAAACCTGAAGACGAAACTCTAAACTGGCAAGAAATCTGCCGCCAAAACCTCGCGCTACAAAAAGAACTCACCACCAACCTCTTCACCAACGCCTGCGGGATGACACCGCAACTCGATGGCGTTTATGTTCCCTTAGCCATTGTTGAACGCCAAAAACCCAAACCTCAGCCAAGAAATCAGCAGGAAGAACAGGAAAAGGAAACAGAAAAACTGATTCCCATTGCTGAAGAAAGGTTTTTTGAGGATGTGTTGCGGCAAGGGAAAAGCGAAATTAGTCAAGGACGCAAAATAGCGATTATTGGCGAACCGGGTGCGGGGAAAACCACGCGGTTGCAGAAGATTGCCGATTGGATTTTAGAGCAAGATTTGGGGTTGCCGATTTGGATAGATTTAGCTGAATTAGGGGAGCAAGATATCTGTCAGTATTTGGAAAAAGTGTGGTTGTCTCGGTGTCAAGGAGAAGTGACGCGCGGTGATTTAGAAGCACAAATTAATCGGGTTTGGTTGTTGCTGGATGGTGTGGATGAAATGACGCACACTCAAGGAATGCAGCAGTTGGGGAAAGACTTATTAAGGTCCTGGGTGCAGGATGCGCGGGTGGTGGTGACTTTAAGGGTGAATGTTTGGGAGGCGGATCAAAATGCTTTTTCGGGGTTTGATGTGTTTCGCAATTTGGAGTTTAATGCGGAACAAGTGACGGAGTATATTCGCCGTTGGTTTGCGGGGATGGGGGATGCTGCGACGGGGGAAAGTTTGGAGGCGGTGTTGGCAGAATCGGAGAATTCCCGTCTCAAGGAGTTGATTCAAAATCCGTTGCGGTTGTGGATGTTGTGTCAAATTTGGAGTTCGAGAGACGGAACTTTACCGGATACTCAGGCAAAATTATATGCCAGTTTTATTAAGTATATCTATCGCTGGAAAGAGCAGTTTATCAAAAGCTACGCAAAACTCTGTGGCAAAACTCAGAGTGAGTGTCAGGAACTTTTACATGAAGCGTTAGGAGAATTAGCAAAAGCAGCACTTGATGGCAAATCGAGTCGTTTTCGATTGTCCTATCAGTTAGTGAGTCAGTATTTGGGATCTCGAAGCGATGAAACGTCTTTATTATCATTGGCGTTATCTCTGGGATGGTTGAATCGGGTTGGCATCGATTTTGATGAACCGGAAGAATCTGTTTATGGGTTTTATCATGCGACGTTTCAGGAGTATTTTGCGGCGTTGGCTGTGGATGATTGGGATTATTTTTTACCTCGAAATCATGTTAATTTTCCGGTGGTGGGGAAGGAATATCGGATTTTTGAAGCGCAGTGGAAGCAGGTGATTTTGCTGTGGTTGGGGCTGGAGGGTGTGAATCGGAAGCATAAGGAAGAGTTTATTGAGGCGTTGATTGGGTTTGAGGAGGGGTGCAATAATTTTTATGGATATCGAGCCTATGTTTTAGCTGCTGCGGGGATAGCTGAGTTTAAAGATTGTTCGCTTACTGATGAAATAGTAGCAAAAATTATTGAGTGGGGTTGCGGTTATTTCGACATAGAAGAACAAGCGTGGTACACATTGCTCCATCCAATTGTAGAGGTAGCAAGAGTAGCACTGTTACAGACAAACTATAGTAGAGCTGTCAACCAACTCATTGATTTACTGAAAACTATTGAAGATGAATATGCCACTCAGAGCGTCGCTTATATTTTGGGTAAAATTGCCAAAGGGAACCCAAAAGCGATCGCTGCTTTAATCGAAATTTTTGCAGCGACTAATGATAAAAATACCCGTTTGATAGTCGCTGAGAGTTTGTGTAAAATTGACCCAGGAAACTCAAAGGCGATCGCTGCTTTAATCAGAAGTATCTCAGTGACTAATGATTCTTTTGCCCGTAGTCGAGTCACTGATATTTTGGGTAAAATTGACCCAGGCAACTCAGAGGCAATCGCTGCTTTAATCCAACTTCTCTCAGCGACTAATAATGAGTATACCCGTTGGAGTGTCGCTTATATTTTGGGTGAAATTGCCACAGGCAACCCAGAGGCTATCTCTGCTTTAATCGGAATTCTCTCAGCAAGCAGTGATGAGCGTATCCGTCCCAGTGTTGCTTACTGTTTGGGTAAAATTGACCCAGGCAACCCAGACGCGATCGCTGCTTTAATCCAACTTCTCTCAACGACTAATGATGAGAATACCCATAGGAGAGTCGCTGAAAGCTTGGGTAAAATTGGCACAGGAAACCCAAAGGCGATCGCTGCTTTAATCCAACTTTTATCAACGACTAATGATGAGGATACCCATAGGAGAGTCGCTGAGAGTTTGGGTAAAATTGACCCAGGTAACCCAGAGGCGATCGCTGCTTTAATCCAACTTTTATCAACGACTAATGATGAGGATACCCGTAGTCGAGTCGCTGAGAGTTTGGGTAAAATTGCCACAGGCAACCCAGACGCGATCGCTGCTTTAAGCGAAATTATCTCAGCGACTAATGATAAGAGAACCTGTTTAATAGTCATTGAAAATCTGGGTGAAATTGACCCAGGAAACTCAAAGGCGATCGCTGCTTTAATCGAACTTATATCAATAACTAATAATGAGGATACCAGTTGGATGTTTGCTTATATTTTGGATAAAATAGTGACAGGCAAGCCAGAGACAATCGCTGCTTTAATCGAACTTATATCAACAACTAATTATGAGTCTACCCGTTGCATGGTCGCTAAAAGTTTGGGTAAAATTGCTACAGGCAACCCAGAGGCGATCGCTGCTTTAATGGAACTTATATCAACGACTAATTATGAGTCTACCCTTTGGAGAGTCGCTGAGATTTTGGGTGAAATTGACCCAGGAAACCCAGAGGCAATCGCTGCATTAGTCGCGATTCTATCAGCGACTACTAATAAGAATACCCGTCAGAAAGTCACTCAAAGTTTGAATAAAATTGTGCAAAATGACCATATGCCTTTTGTTGTCTCAGCTTTGCAACAATTCCTGTCCAATACAACCTATGAAACCAATGTTGTCCTCTACAATTACAGCTACGAAATCATCTGGAACTGCGCGCAAAATCTGCCTTACCCAACTTTCTATCAAGCATGGCACCATCAACTCACCACACCCCATCCAGAAGTCCCAGAAACAACAGGAGTCGGTTCTACCCCCTTCACCCAAAGCCTCAATTTAGCAGATTTACCCACAATCCTTGATGCCAGACTTGCAGAAACACAATTAATCGAATCCCTACAGCTAATTTGCATCGACACCAGCAAATTCATCGACTCCCATAACCCCGCCCTCGAAATCTACGAACAATTCCTCGACCAAAACTGTCCCCAACGCCCCAACGGCGAACCCGAAACCCTCCCCCAACTCAAATCCTACTGGAATCGACTCCGCCGCCACAGCGACAAACACCCCATCCTCATCTTCTACGAAGACCCCACATCCCCCGCCGCCCAAGGTTTGAGCCCTACTTTCCTCGATGCGCTTACCCGCTTCGACGGTACAATCTGTGTCATCACCGACTCACCACATCCCACGATTCCCAGTTTCTTGCCCCAAGATCCATATTTGATCCAAACTATTATTACTTGGCTGCAACGTACTGTTTTAGAGACTTGAAGCTCGATCGCTACTAAAATAAAATCATTAAAATAAAAACAAGCGTTCACCTTTCATCAAAGTCAAAATTATGCAAGTTGTCATTCAACCTCCTACCCTCATTGAAACCGGAATTAAAGTCGAAACAGTCAATAATCGCCCTCTGTTCAAATTTACCGATCGACTTCAACTTCATCTAGAAACCCTTCTGGAAAAAAATAAGATCGATGACCTAACCGCTGAAGAACAAGACGAACTCAACGCCATCAACGAACTCGATCGCCTTTTTACTTACCTAAACTCCCTCCTCCTCGCTCAAAAATGACCATTACCGAAGCAACCCGCCAATATGTCAGACAACGGGCTAAATATCTTTGCGAATATTGTCACTCTCCAGAACAAATCAGCACCTCTCGTTTTACGATCGACCATATTAAACCCCGTTCTTTAGATGGTACGGATGATGTGAATAATTTGGCGCTTGCTTGTAGCCGTTGCAATCAACGCCGTTACAATTTTACAGTCGGTAGCGATCTAGAAACTCAAGCAGAAGTAGCTTTATTTAACCCTCGAAGTCAGCAAAGGCAAGAACATTTTATTTGGACGGAGGACGGTACAAAAATTCTCGGAGTTACAGCAATTGGTCGCGCTACTTGCGATCGCCTTGACGTGAACGACGAACGCTATCAAGGAGAGCGATCGATTCAGGAAGCACGCGGTTTATGGATTAAAGCTGGCTGTCATCCACCATCAGACGATCCCAGAGAAATGCAATAAACTATATCCATCAAAACCAAAGAAACCTGGTTTTTGGGAGTTTCTACAGTTCAAGAGAAAAACCCGGTTTCTGATTACTCGTAAATCCAACAAACCGGGTTTTTAGTAGTTTCTACTCTGCTTTATCCTTTCACCAGTAAGGTGCGCCGAAGAGCACCCTACAAGTTGTTTTACCGTTTGACCAACTTCTTAGAAAGCTTCCGCAAGCGAATTGATTTCGGTGTTACTTCCACCAATTCATCCTGACCGATGTATTCCAAAGCGCGCTCCAAACTCATATCGACTGGTGCTTGCAATTGCGCCAATTCTTCACCGCCAGATGCGCGGTGGTTTGTCAACTGCTTCGACTTGCAGATATTCAGCTCCATGTCTTCATCTCGGTTGTTTTCTCCGATAATCATCCCTCTGTAAACCTTGGTTCCAGGGGTAATGAAAAATACGCCACGGTCTTCAGCATTTTTCAGTGAATAAGTAGTTGCAATTCCTTCTTCAAAGGAAATCAATACTCCGTTGCGACGGGCGATAATTTCTCCACCGAGGGGGCGATAGTCGAGGAAGCTGTGGTTCATAATTCCTGCACCGCGAGTCAAGCGCATAAACTCGCCTCGGAATCCAATCAAACCGCGAGCGGGGACTGAAAATTCGATTTGGGTGCGGCCGGTGCTGCTGACGTGCATATCTTGCATTTCTGCTTTCCGCTGACCGAGGCGTTCGATGCAGCCGCCGACTGCTTCTTCGGGTACGTCTAATACCAAACATTCAAAGGGTTCGCAGGGACGACCGCCGACTTCGCGGAAGATTACTTGCGGTTGAGATACTTGGAATTCGTATCCTTCGCGACGCATATTTTCGATCAGGATTCCGAGGTGGAGTTCGCCGCGGCCGGATACGAGGAATTTGTCGGGAGATTCGGTTTCTTCGACGCGCAAGGCGACGTTGGTTTGGAGTTCCCGCATGAGCCGATCGCGAATTTGACGCGATGTGACCAAACTACCTTCTTGACCGCAGAACGGCGAATCGTTCACCGAGAAAGTCATCTGCAAAGTCGGTTCGTCTACCTTGATTAAAGGTAGCGCTTGCGGGTCGTTGGGACAGGTAATTGTCTCGCCAATATACGCATCAGCAAAACCGGCAACGGCAACAAGATTACCAGCAGAAGATTCTGGGATATCAATCCGCTTCAGGCCTTCAAAGCCCATCAGTTTGGTAATTTTTGATTTGACAAGCGCGCCGCTTTCGGTGATTAAGACTGCTTGTTGACCGATTCTAATCGTGCCGTTGTGGATGCGGCCGATGACGATGCGACCGACGTATTCTGAGTAATCTAAGGTGGTTACTTGCAGTTGCAGCGGTTTTTCGGGGTCGCCGATGGGGGGCGGTACGTGGTCTAGGATTTCTTCAAACAGCGGTTTCATGTCCACTGCTTCGTCTTCCAATGTTTTTTTGGCAGTGCCGTTGAGGCCGGAACCGAACAGATAGGGGAAGTCGCACTGATCGTCGTCAGCACCTAGTTCGAGGAACAGATCCAAAACTTTATCGACTGCTTTGTGGGGGTCGGCTCGATCGCGATCGATCTTGTTGACAAATACGATCGGGCGCAGTCCTTTTTCCAGGGCTTTTTTGAGCACGAAGCGGGTTTGTGGCATCGGGCCTTCGTTGGCATCTACGATCAGCAAACAACCGTCAACCATGCCGAGCACTCGTTCGACTTCGCCGCCGAAGTCCGCGTGTCCGGGAGTATCGACGATGTTGATCAGGGTTTCTTTGTATCGGACAGCGGTGTTTTTGGAAAGGATGGTGATGCCACGTTCGCGCTCGATGTCGTTGGAGTCCATGACGCAATCTGGGACTTCTTCCCCTTCGCGGAAGACCCCGGACTGTCTGAGGAGAGCGTCCACAAGGGTGGTTTTGCCGTGATCGACGTGAGCAATGATGGCGACGTTGCGAATGGGAAGACTCATAATGCGTCTGAGACGTTAAACGGATTTAACTAAAGATTTCTTAATAATTGTAGCGCATGAAGTCAAGGGGCGATCGGGCTCTGCCGAATTGAGATTTTTCCTGACCTACAGACGGCAGCATTATTACCGATCTTTTTTTAGCTAATAGACACCACTAGGGGCGATCGCCCCCGCAGACGCAACCAAAGAGCTGGCAAGCCGATCGAGCATTTACCGACTTGCCTCGAAATAAAATCCCAGCCGTGCAGTGTCCGAGAAGTGTTGCGAGCACAGGCTTAATCCAGCGTCTGCACGCCACCGCCGTTGACGAACAGCACCTGTCCGCTGACCCACTGAGATACAGCGGCAGCAAAGTAGAGAACGGCTCCGGCGATGTCTTCAGGCTAGCCCAAGCGTTGGAGCGGAGTATGGGCCAGCATTCGCTTTTCGACCTCTGGAGTCAGAACCGAAGCCAAGGCGGCCGTTCTGACAGCTCCAGGGCCCACGGCATTGACGCGAATTACCGGGCCGTAGTCGAAGGCCAGGTTTGCCGTCATGTGATTGATGGCGGCTTTGGAAGCAGCGTAGGCGCTGATGGCGGGGCTTTTATTGATGGAACTCATCGACGACATATTGACGATCGAACCGTAGCCCGCCGCCTTCATGTGCGGCGCGCAGAGTTGCGACAGTCGCCACGCGCTGAAAACATTGAGTTGAAAGGGGCGCTCGAACTGCTGCTGCGAAATCTCGAACGGACTTTCTTTGCCGGCACCGCCGCCGCCAGCGTTATTGACCAGAACATGAATGCTTCCACACTCGGCGATGGTGCGTTCCACCAAACCAATTAAATCTTCGTCACGGAGCACGTTGCACTCCACGGCCAAAGCTTTGCCGCCGCTGGCACCAATCTCATCGGCAACCTTTTGGGCGTCCGCTACTTTCAAATCGGCAATAACAACGGTGGCACCAAAATCAGCCAGCATCCGGCAACAGGCTGCACCGATGCCGTTGCCGCCGCCGGTCACGATGGCGACTTTGCCGCTCAAATCGAAAAGAGTTGTAGGCTGCATAAACTTAATTTCCTCCGATCAAATACCGGGCGACAGCTTCGTAAGCTGGTAGTGAAGTCGAATCGTTAGCGCTGTTTCCAGCGATGGGATTGGAGGCGAAACGCACGATGACCATTTCGGCTGCGGGGTCAATATAGATCGTTTGTCCGTGCACGCCACGCGCCGCAAAAGCGCCGTGGGCGTTTCCGGTATTCCACCACATATCCCGATAAGACCAGCCTGGTAATTCGGGATGGTCGGATTTGGCGAAAGCGGCTTTGCTGCCGCCGCCGGCGATATCTTCGATCGCGCGGGCGGGCAAAACCTGCGTGCCTTTCCAGCGGCCTTGGTTGCGAATCAACTCGCCAAAGCGTGCCATATCGCGCAAACCGGCGTTGTAGCCGCCACCGGCGAAGGGAGTACCCAGTTCGTCCACCGAATAGTAGCCGTCCTGTTCCATGCCGATTTTGCTCCACACGCGATCGGCCAGAAGTTCGTCCACCGACTTGCCGCTGGCGCGGGCAACCAGCCAGCCCGCTACGTCAGCGTTGGGGGTTTTGTAGCCGAAGGCTTCGCCGTGGGTGCCGGCCTTTTTCACCGTTTTTAGCGCGGCGTAGTAGCCCACGGGCCCGCTGTAATCTTGGGGTTTGGGTAACGGGTTGCCGGCGCCGGAATACTCCCAGATTTCGGCTTTGGGGTTAGCGTATTCTTCGCTGAATTGCAGCGCAGTCGTCATGTCCAGCACTTGGCGCACGGTAGCGTCGCCAAAGGCGGAATCTTTGAGTTCGGGAATGTATTCGGCTACCCGCTTGTTTTCGTCCAGCTTGCCTTCGGCGACCAAAACTGCGCCCAAGATGCCGGTGAGAGATTTCGTCACCGACATCGCGGCGTGTTTGTTGTCGGCCGCCAGCGCACCAAAGTATTTTTCATAAACGATCGAGCCTCGGTGCAAAACCAGAATGCCGTCTGTGTAGTTTTGCCACAGCGATTCTTCCCATGTCATGTCTTTAGTGGCATTCAGCGGGCGGAACGCGATCGAGTCAATTCGTGGATCGAGACGGTAAGGCAGCGGATCGGGCGCGCCTAGTCCGCGTGAAACGTTGACGGCGGGCATGAATTCGTTCATGTGCGCCACGCTCCAGCGCAGGGCGGGAAACTGGAAAAACGAGCCGTCGGCGAATTTCAACTGCTTATTTTTGGGCGCTGGGAAACCTTGCATCCAGCCCATTGCGATCGGATCGCTTTCCCGCGCGGAGAGAAATTTGTTTTCGGTTTGAGCCGAACTCGCGAAAGAAAAGACACTCATGCCTAAAAAAACAAATAAACAAACAAATGCAGAAACAGTAAATCCGTAATAAAAAAGTTTATTTTTACTTCGCATCGAAAGAAACCATAAAAAATAATGAGTCAAAGCGAGGCGCATCCTGCTTTCCTCGAAAGAAACGCTGCGCCGGCAACTAAGCCGCGCGCCGCAAATTAACTTTCTATCATAACTCACATTCGGCAATTTTTAACATACTTAAAATCTACATTCTTTACCCTACATTATCGCATACCACAATAATTACTCATAAATGTCAATTTTAAACTAATAAATGATAGTTTGCAAACAAATTTTATTCATTTAATATGCGAGAAAAAATTGTATTTGATAGCCTTATTAGTCGATAGAGACAAGTACAAAAAAAATGTGATTTCTTCCTCGTTACCAGGCTCTGCCTGGTAATGCAGATCGGGAGGCTCTGCCTCTCTTTACCCTAAGATTCGGAAAAAAAGACTTGCATTGCATAAGTCACGTTATCGATATCTAAACCGCAGATTCAAGCCCGATGCAACATAGATATATTCAGATAATTTCAGATAATTTATGATTTTTGCCAGAGGTATAGAGAAAAGTGAATTTGGTAATGTTTGGTTTTTTATTGTGAGTTAGGGCGATCGGCTAAATTTGAGATAATGGAAGCGCAACCCAGAGAGATTAAGCGTTATATCAAACAAAATGGCACAGTTCCATTTGCCGAATGGTTTGGCTCTCTGCGAGATGTTAACGCTAAAATCAGGATTGACAAGAGGCTTGAACGGGTTAGCAGTGACCATTTGGGAGACTGTCGTTCCGTTGGGGAAGGAGTTTGCGAACTTAAAATCGACTATGGCGCAGGCTACCGAGTCTACTTTGGAGAAGCGGGATCTGCGATCGTGCTTCTGCTGTGTGGTGGGGATAAAAGCACTCAAGATCGAGACATTAGCAATGCTAAAGAATATTGGAGAGATTATGAAAGACGCCAAAATGCCGGCTAGTGATAGCTATCATCCCTTTAAAATTTCCAATCTCAAAGATCCAAACTATTCTACTGCTTACCTTTCTCTAATATTTGGAGAAGAGGAAGAGGAAGATTTGGAATTAAAAATCATGCTCTCAGCTATGAGAGATATATTTGAGGCTTTGGGCGAACCAAATATGTCTGCTGATGATGCTAAATTGCATTTAGAAAAGTTAGATACTTTGTTGTCGTCAGAAGGAAGTGCGACAATTTATGCTTTGGCTAGTTGGCTGAAGGCTTTGGGATTGAAGTTAACGGTTGCGGTTGATGCAGGGGATGAGGAAAATTCTGCTAATGTTGCTGAATTGGCGGAAGTTGGTAATGTTTGATTTTGGGCGATATTTTTTCAACCGCAGATGAACGCGCTAAGAACCAGCACAATTCGGACTAAGACGTGAAACAAGCAGTACGATATTAGAACGTTATTTCCTGTTCAACTAAATCAATTAATTCTCGGATATTACGACATTGACTGGACTCGACATTGGATTCTTCACCAATATGGACATGATGCGGAAAGTTAGGTAAATCAGGAAAATGTGTCACATTATCCCAACGCTTTCTCAAGCGTTGTTTGCTGCTATCCATCCACTGATACCGATACCCCAACGTCACAAAACGCCCCTCAATTATTGTAAAAGACTCAGCAATTTCCCGAAAGTCACTATTGCTCAAAGTCAAACGTGCCCGGAAATATCCTCTACCCAAAAAAGTCCGTTCATCAATAATCTCAATTGATCTAATAGCTGAACTTGCGTTAAGTTTCACCTTGACCGTGTTAATATACTCTTCAAGTTCCATTCAGGGCATTTCCTTTAGCTCTGTTGAGTCTCAGGTGATGTTAATTTTTGCTTGCCCGCCTTCCACATTTCATAAAAAACACTCCATTCAAAGAAATCCATACTATCTCCTAATTCTCCTGCCCGAAAGCGCGGATAAAAATCATCCGATCGCATTTGATATTGATCTTCAAAAGCTTGCAAGCGATTCTTTAACTCTAAAATATCTTGTGGGATTGTCGGAGCATTTTTAGAAGATAATTCGGGAATCTGAATTTGGGATTCTAGAAGTTGCCTTTCTGACTCAGAAAGGGATAGAATGATTTGAGCTAAAGATTCAACTAATTTCACATTCATTGCTGTCGTCCTTCTGTCAAACTCCGACTTGATTTTATCTAATCTTCTGCCAAT
This sequence comes from Microcoleus sp. N9_A1, assembly GCF_036701795.1. Taxonomy (NCBI): domain Bacteria; kingdom Bacillati; phylum Cyanobacteriota; class Cyanophyceae; order Oscillatoriales; family Microcoleaceae; genus Microcoleus; species Microcoleus sp. N9_A1. The sequence continues at coordinate 9,229 of NZ_JAUBRI010000043.1, read as the reverse complement.
TGAGGGAATGTGGATACAGATCAATTATACTAATTGTAACAGTTTGGCAAAGGTTTGAGGTTCTGGTAAAGCTTTTCCTTCTTCCTGGGAAGATTCTATTAATAATTCTAACACTTCTTGGGCATTGGTGAGAGCTTCTTCATAGGTGTCTCCATAAGTGTGACAAAAAGGCTCCCACTCTGGAAGACTGGCAACGAAACAATTATCTTCTTCTGACCATTGGATTAAAATAGTGTAGCGATATTTAATCATGATTGTTCCTCTTGTTCTCGAATTTGCTCTAGCTTTTGCAGGGACAGGCTAACATCTATTTCTTGGTAAGGCTTAGCATCAGCCCCATCATTGCCGGATAAAATAACTGGCTCGGCTAGAAGTGCATGAAACTATTTAGTATGGCTTCCCTTACCAGAGCGATATCTAAACCCAGCTTTTAGCAGCAGGCTTTTTAATTGTCGAATTTTTTAGGCATGAATCTCTAAATAATAGCAAAATTGATTTAAGTCGATTGCATCTGCTTGGCTTCGGAGTTTTTTTTGATATCATAGTGATTGGATCTGATTTAACTAGGTGTTTCTCATTTCATGGGAGTTTGTCTAGTTGAGAGATTGCCGTTGAGTTTCAGTCATGCCGGGGGACGATCGCCCTTTAATATGTAATTACTCTCAGGCAAATACTTGCCATGTGTCAAGAATCGAATCGGTGAACACCGTCAAAAATTTAGCCCGATCGCCCAATCTGACAATGGCTGACATCGGTGCTCTGCTAAAATTGGCACGGACGTTTGATGTGCCGATCGCAGAATTGTGAGATTTTGTCGAATAAGTAGCAAATTACACTTAAGTCGAATAAGTAGCAAATTACACTTAAAATTAACTAGCGCCACTTGCGCCAACCAGTGCGAGATCCGCGGGCGATTTGAAAACTGGCGGATGGGACAAAGCCCAGTCAGAAAGAGATCGTATATTCTCAGCGGGAATTGTGGATGTGCGATCGCGCGCAATCGGTCTACAATTTGTAACGTTGAGCCTTATTGAAGTGCAGGAGTGGAGCTGGCTTGGATAACGCTAGTCTGTCGAGAAAAACCCCGCAAGCCTCGGAGCTTGCCGCTGACGAAATTCCAGAAGCAGTGCGAGACCACCCATACCCAGAAGCAGGATCGAGCCAGTCCCAGAAAAAAGGGCTGATTTGGAAACTGCTAGGGTTGGGCGCTGTCGCCTTTGGAGTCAGCATTTGGCTGCACTTCAACTTTAACTTTTTCCCAGCAACCAGTCGGGCACAGGAAACTCAACAAAACCCAGCAGCGGCGAGCTCGCCGTCTGGAGCGGCCGCGAGTCCAGCCACCAACTCAAAACCCGCAACCCCAGACAACCTGCTGGGACACTTGCCTTACCCAGAAGCACCAGCCTCAGACTTGGTAAACGTCACTTCCGACGGTGGCATCAAACTCCGCAAAACCGCAGCAGCAAAATATCAAGAAATGGCTAACGCCGCTGCCGCATCAGGGATCTATTTCGCTCCCATATCCGGCTTTCGCTCCGTGGAAGACCAACAGCACGTATTTTTTGACGTAAAAGCCGAACGCAGGCAAAATGCCACCAAGCGAGCCGAAGTCAGCGCCCCTCCTGGATATAGCGAACACCATACAGGTTACGCGATCGACATCGGCGACGGCACCGCCCCGGAACACAACCTCAGCCCCAGTTTTGAAAATACCCAAGCATTCAAGTGGTTAGAAGCCAACGCCGTCGCCTTCAGCTTTGAAATGTCCTTCCCCAAAAACAATCGCCAAGGCGTCAGTTACGAACCTTGGCACTGGCGGTTTGTCGGCGACAAGCAAAGCCTCGAAACTTTCTACAAAGCTCATTCCATGAAAAAGTAGAAGTCAGTTGTCAGTTGTCAGTTGTCAGTTGTCAGTTGTCAGTTGTCGGGAGAATAAAGGAAGATTTTCGTAATTCTCCCCCTCTCCCCACTCTCCCCCTCTCCCCCTCTCCCCACTCTCCCACTCCCCGCACTCACCCGCTCCTCCACTCCTCCACTCTCCCCCACTCCGTTGAGCCAAACTAGTGATTGCAATCTATCCAGGCAGCTTTGACCCCATTACCTTCGGTCACGCAGACATTATCGAGCGGGGATCTAAACTATTTGATAGGGTAATTGTTACGGTAGTCAGAAACCCCAGCAAAACCCCTCTCTTCACCGTAGAGGAACGGATCGAGCAGATCCTGCGCTCTACCCAACACTTGCCAAATGTAGAAGTAGACAGTTTTGAGGGTTTGACAGTAAACTATGCTAAGATTCGACAAGCCAAAGTGCTGCTGCGGGGGCTCCGGGTATTAACAGATTTTGAAATGGAACTCCAGATGGCCCACACCAATAAAACCCTTCTGGGTGAAATTGAAACAGTTTTTTTGGCAACTTCTAACGAGTACAGCTTTTTAAGTAGTAGTGTAGTTAAAGAAATAGCCAAGTTTGGTGGCTCCGTAGATCATCTTGTTCCGAAACACGTCGCCCTAGATATTTACAAATGTTACGCCAGCAGGAACCAACTCGCATCGAACCCGACACTACCGGACGCGGCACTGAGAACGAACCCCCTCAGAACACAGCCGCCTTCGGAGACCCCACCCGAACCGCAGGAGTAGACATCCAGCGGGAATTGAACAGGCTTGAGGAAATTGTTCTCGACAGCCCGCGAATTCCCATGACCAGACGCACTCTGGTGGATGAAGAACAGTTGCTCGATCAGTTAGACTTGGTGAGGCTAAATTTGCCGATCGCCTTTGGGGAAGCCGAGACGATTATCCGGCACAAGGACGACTTGCTTCAAGAGGCGGAACTCTACGCTCAGGAAGTGATAGAAGCAGCAGAACAGCGAGCTGCAGAACTTTTAAACGATATGGGCCTGCTCCAGCAGGCGAAGATAGAAGCAGATCAGTTGCGACAGCAAGTTTTGCTCGACTGCGAGGCTATTCAGCAGGCGACGCTGGCGGAAGTCGAACAAATTCGCTACCAGGCTCAAGAGGAATTGGAAGAGATGAGAGTGAGAGCGATGGCGGAATGTGAGGAAATTCAAAACGGAGCCGATGATTATGCCGACCAAGTGCTCGATAATATAGAGCACAAGCTGAGCGATATGCTGCGCGTGATCCGCAACGGGCGCGATCGGTTGGATAATGTTTCTGCGTCGCACATCCATCACAACAACGGTTAGCCCACAGTGAACTCATTGCTTGAACATTTCTAAAAGTCTACCTAATTTAGGTAGATTTTTTTTCGCAATAGTCTCTATAGTCTTTATTCCTCAATCCCAGCACTCGGTGACTTATTTTTGCCGAGATAAGTTGTGTGAAGATAGGAGCAAATATAACATTTTATGATATTGCACTCATCATAAAAATTCCTAATTTGATTCAAATTTTTACAATCTAATTGTTACCAATGCAAAAAGTTTCTAATCGGTTCGCTGAATTTGATTTGATCCGAGCTTTAGCGATCGTCAGTGTTGTGATTACTCATGCTGGGTTCTTTGCATTTCGCGATCGCAGAATTTTATTTGTGGCGATCGATACATTTCAACTATTTTGCGTACCTGCATTTTTACTGTTGAGCGGTTTTTTTCTCACCAACAAACTGGAAAATCAACATAATCCCGCACTGGTAGTCAAAAAAAGACTGTCAAAAATTCTACCCCCTATCTGTTTTGGTCAGTAGCTTTGTACATCTTAAATAATTTGGGAGAAATCCAAAAATTTGATTTACTTTCATTACTCAGAGATATCTTGACGGGTTCAGTGATGCCTCCCTATTACTTCATCGTTGTGATTGTTCAATGCTATGGCTGGTGGTGGCTTCTCGTGAAATTAAGATTTTTAGAACCCAGAAAAGTTTTGGCTTTGGGCTTAACAATTCCAACAATTTTTACAATCTTCTTCTACTTAACCGCTTTCCAATACATATCAATACCTCTACCTTTGATGGAGCGCTGGATTTTCAGTTGGATTTTGCCATTTTTAACTGGTCTATTTTTGGGCGGTTCGTATAACATAATTCAACTCTCGAACGCAGAAAAATGCCAATTTTAGGAGAAACTATCCTTTTTAATCTAGCTAGCATTTGGGAATATTACCTGAAAAGTGGAGTTAATTCGGAGGCATGGTTTCTCCGATCTTTTTTTAAACTATCTGCTCAAGGATACGCAATTTTGTTCGTATTATCGATCCTCGCATTTTCTAAGAGTATCGCACTTCCCAGTAGAGCATCTGGGTTAGTCAAAATATTGGCTGCTTATTCATTCCCTATATATCTCCTGGATTCGGCAGTAGTGAAATATGTTTTGTTAGTGTTTTATAAGTTTATTGACCCGGTAAATCCGCTGGTGAAGCTCGGCTTTTTAGTTACGGGGAGTTTGTTAGGTTGTTGGGCGATTATTTACCTGTTGTAAAAAGTTTTGCCCAAAAATTACAGGCAGTACAGTTTGGGAATTTAATCAAATTTTATGTTTAGCGGATGTCTTCATAAAACTGATTGAGATACCTTGGGGAAACGCCAAAACCCCACAAAAAACCAATCGAAAGATAGATCGCAATAGCTTTTAATTCGCCCCAGTTCGCAACTCGACGATCGCTACTTTCCACCACCCGATTGACTAACTTAAGTCTCCCCCGTCGCACTAACTTCAAACACAAATCCGCTTCCTCCATAATTGGCAGCGCGGCATCGAAACCGTCGCATTCCCAAAAGTCCCTACGGCGACAAAAAATAACTTGGTCGCCAAACAGGAGGCGCAATCCTTGGACAAATAAATGAGGTCGAAATAACAGCGGCGCGTAATAAGTTTTCAGGTAATTGTGGAGAGAAAAACCCCATCTTGTTTGCTGCGAACCAGCCATCAGAGAGATAAACCCGCCGCCCGCAATTTCGGCATCGGACAATGTTTTCTGGATGACTGCTACAATGTCGTCGGGAACTAAAGTATCGGCGTGCAGAAAGCATAGAATTTCACCGGTGGCGACTTGAGCACCTAAGTTCATTTGCAGGGATCGTCCGGCTATACTGCTATAAATAACGCGGATGCCGGCGGAAAGTGCGATCGCCACTGTTTCGTCTTGACTACCGCCGTCTACCACTAATACTTCCCAAGCCGGAGGATTGAGAATGCTGAGTTGGCGCAAGGTGCGTTCCAGACAAGTCGCTTCGTTGAAGGCGGGGATGATAATAGAAACGCGATCCATCTCGTTGAAATTTGTGCCAAAAGTATTATAATAAAAAACTGTGGCGATTCGCAACTAACAAGAAAATACAACTTACGCGCGCGGATTCAAAAACCCGGTGTCTGCCTGCGAACTCGTCACCAAACCTCGGATTTGTCACAGAAACCGGGTTTGTTAGAGTCATTCCTCTAAAATCAGGAAAAAGTGCAAGCGCCCTCTATATTTTCCACTAATCAGGACGGAGAAAATCGTGCAAAAAACAGAAGTAAAAAACGATTTAGAATTTTACGAAGAAAATGCTGATAATTGGTGGGACGAAAATGCGAAAATTTATGCTTTATACCATCTAAATAAACCTAGATTTGAGTTTTTCGACAGACACGCGACGAATTGGCGAGGGCTGAAAACCTTAGATGTTGGGTGCGGCGGCGGTTTTTCTTGTGAGTTTATGGCCGAGAGAGGCGCTGTGGTTTCTGGAATAGATCGATCGCAAAAATGTATTGTAGCCGCTCAAAATCACGCAGTTACTAGCGGTTTTGAGATTGACTACAGGCAAGGTTTTGCCGAAAATATGCCCTACGAAGACAATACCTTTGATGTTGTAATCTGCGTGGATGTTTTGGAACACGTTGCCGATTACAAAAAAGTTGTGTCTGAGGTTCACAGGATTCTTAAGCCTGGGGGATTGTTCTTTTTTGACACAATCAACCGAACTTTTTCCTCCCAAGTTGTGATGATTGGGCTGATGGAAAATATTTTGCAGGAAATTAAGCGGGGCGTTCACGATTGGGAAAAGTTTATTACCCCGGAGGAACTGTCTGCGGTAATGCGCGATACGGGTTTTGGCAAGATTGAAATTAAAGGTTTTGATATGTTTGGGGAAATGGGCGCTATTTTAGCCGAGATGCACGGTTTTTGGGGGAATTTTACAAGTGGAAAGCAGCTATTTCCTTCGAGGGCAGTTTTCAAACAAGCAGCTCAACTGTTAACAGTTAATTTTGCTAACTATGTTGATTACAAAAAGTCTGGGTTGTTTAAAATCAAAATTAATGAGGATACGTCGATTATGTATGTTGGCGTAGGGGCGAAGAATTAGTCGGTTAATTGTTAATTGTTGTCATTTGGGGCGAGTTGGAGACGGATTTTTGCGATCGACAAATCCGTCTAAAACCCGCCTCTATTGTATTTCATTCCTGGACGCAAAACCTCTATTTGTAGGGCGATGCACACCCCACATTATCCCTGTGAGTAGCGGGTCATTTGACGTTCGGATTTTTCAAACTTCAAGCAAGGAAAATTGCTTTGGCAAGCTTGGCTTCAAACTCAAAACGCTGAAACTTGGTCAACCGATGCTTGCGGCACATCCGAAAAACTCAACTGGTACGCACTGCACACCTACAAACTACGATATTACAAGCGTTTGAGGGATTTTTTGACCACCTTGATAGGTATGAGCGCTGATGGCGAACCTTACTCTATTAGCCCTACAAACCTAATTTCCCGAACTAACTGCAAATAACTAGCAAGTATTTTTAAAGTTAAGCCATCGCGCCTCTGAGTTCGACAGCCCAAAATTACCGCCATGTCTGAATTTAGGACTGCCATCTCTGCGCGTATACCTAGCTTGACAGCTTTTTGTAATAAATCTTAATATTAAATTATTGACACTTACTCTGAATTACATGGTAGCTTATTGAATATTAATTGCAATAACTGCCGGAAGTTAACAGTACCTGGAGGTCAATCACCGTGACAGCAGCAATAGTTTCCGCGTCAGCCTCGCGAATCAGCGACGGACAACCAGCCGACAGCCAAAAACTGATGAGTTTGGGTAAAAATTCCGAAATACCTGACCTCGATAACTCCAAAGATGTAACCCTCGCCGTCTTAGAAGGAGTGGGAACTCTCACGGTGTGCGATCGAACAGTCACTTTAACACCGGGAGTATTTGTGTTTATACCCGCCGGCATCCCGCGCAGTCTAAAAGTACAAACGACGCTGAATTTGTTACTAATTGACTGCGAACCAGACCCCGATCTGAGCGAGTCAGCTTGGTTAATGAATTTTCAACTTTAAGCAGATGAAAAAACAGTGTCCTTGCTGCCTAGACTCGTTAATTTCTCAGGTTAGCCACAATCGCGTCTATTGGTTTTGTCTGAATTGCAGGCAAGAAATGCCAAATTCTGACTTAAAAAAAAGAAATCTCAAGCACTATCAAATTTCACATTCGGAGTAAAAATGTCAAAAGCAATTGGTCTTTTCTACGGAACTACAACTGGGAAAACTGAGTCTGTAGCTGAAATGATTCGGGATGAATTTGGCGGCGATATCGTGACATTACACGAGATCGGCAGTGTTGAAAATGATGATTTTGACGAATACGAATGCCTGATTATCGCTTGTCCCACTTGGAATATCGGCGAACTACAAAGTGACTGGGAAGGTTTTTTTCCAGAACTAGATGATATTGATTTTAGCGGCAAAAAAGTAGCTTATGTGGGAACTGGCGACCAAGAAGGCTACCCGGATAATTTTATGGATGCCATGGGGCTTCTGGCTGAAAAAATTTCCGAACAGGGCGGCGAAACAGTTGGTTATTGGCCGGTAGACGGCTATGATTTTAATGAATCTAAAGCTGTCGTTAATGGCAAGTTTATCGGTCTTGCTATTGATGAAGACAACCAATCCGATCTGACGAAAGCGCGCATCAAATCTTGGGTATCTCAACTCAAGAAAGAATTTAGTTTATAGACTTGACGGTAGGGCGGGTTTTGTAATGGGATGATGTGGGAAAATCCGAATAACGCAATCAACCCGCCCCGAAAATCTAGCAGATAAATTATGATTGTTAATCACTCTATTTCCAACTTAAAATAAATGAAATTTAGTTCAGATGACGTGCTTTGGTTAAGTGTAAGTCCGAGTTTGCAATTTTTTGATCGCTCCCTGCTTTCCTACTTAAATGATTCTGTACCGGTGCAAATATGGGAATACCAACAAACTGAAGACGAAGCTTGCTCTTTAGATATGGCTGTTGAGCTTTTGCACGATTTTTTAACATTGCGCGATCGCCCAATTCATTTAATAGGCCACAGTACCAGCGGATTAGTTGGTTTAATGTATGCGCGGCGCTATCCTCACAAAGTTAGTTCTTTGGGACTTTTAGCTGTCGGTTTGCCATCTGCTGTTAATTGGCAAGCACATTACTATACCTATCTTTCTGCTTTTCCCTGGAGTAGCAAACAAGTTTTAACTCAAATGGTTGGCGATATGGTGGGATTCCAAAATCAAATTATCCATCAAAAATTTATATCATATTTTGAGGATGACTTAGCCTGTTCTCCTTCTCCTCACTCTCTATTTAGGATGAGTAATTCCCGCGATGAAGGTGTAGAAGTACCTTTGTTGATATGCAGTAGCAAAACAGATTTTGTGGTATCTCCTATTGTCATACGCCGCTGGTCGAAATTTCTTAAAAAAGGCGATCGGCTTTGGGAATGTCAAGACGGTAGGCATTTCTTTCACCACTTCTATCCAGAACAAGTCGGTGAAGAAATACTGAATTTTTGGCTATCTCTACACAGTCGGCAACTGATTTTAGACTTGAAGTTCTAGATTCTAGATCGCAACTATTAAGATAAATATCTAACAAGTTTTGGGTACTAAAAGCAGTCTGCTCGCCAGACTGCTAAAATTCACTACAGCCTAAATTCTTTATATATCAAGGATTGTTTGCACTAGTGGCTCCCAGAAATCACAATTTACGGTTAATGTACTATTATAAATTAATGACTATTATTATTAATAACTCATTATGAAAAATCTAAGAAGTGCGATCGAGGGCGACAACAGCTCAACCAAGATCCCGCCGTACTTTCGAGTACCGCTGAGCCTCAAAATTATCGTGCCGTTTCTAGGTGTATCCGTCACTCTATTATTATTAGGAATGAAAATTTAATAACATCAGCGATGTATAATAAATAAATGAGTGAATATGAATAGGTTTAGGTTTCGGTAGA
>NZ_JAUBRI010000042.1:0-67239 GCF_036701795.1 Microcoleus sp. N9_A1 | reverse complement strand
CGTGCTTGGATGGCTCCGACTGACCAACCCCACGAAAACTTCATCTTCCCTGAAGAAGTTCTGCCTCGCGGTAACGCTCTGTAATCAGCGCGAAATATCAAAATTTCCAACATTTTAAAAGGGTAAGATAAAGCACTTTAGGCTTTACCCTTAATGCTTAAAAAGCTCCTGCCTGGTGGCGGGAGCTTTTTGTTTGCAGGATTCGAGCGCATTAGCGCCCTAAAAAAAGTTTATTTTCTACAAAAACCAAGTCTGCCTGCGGCTAGAACAACTTGTTTTTTTATATCTGGTGAACTCTCCTATCTGGCAAGAAATCGATCGGCCTTTCCCCGCCGCCAGAGTTGCCATGCACCTGATAACCGCACAGCCCGGATTCTGAAGAAAATATAGGCAAATGGCTGAAACTGCGATCGTCCGCTGGCTGTAGAGATCGATCGAAAACCTCGCTCCGTCAGTAATTTGCCCGCATCTTGCAAAAATATCAATTTGCATCCCCCCACTTCTAATTCCTTGTGTTATTCTAATAATTGTGATTACTGAAATGATACTCAGAACGCAGGTTCTTTCGGTTACGCTGGCAAGGGCTAGCGCACAAATCCTCACACCAAATCTTGTATTTGGGTGAGGTGCGTTCAAATATTAAACCATTTAGCTAATCCCGGAGGTGATGCCCATGATAGGTAGTAAACTCATGGGTCATCAGATTGGAAACTACCGGCTGTGCGCCGGGGCCGCTCACTAGCAGCCAGCCCTCGTTTCCAACTGGAAACGAATTCCATCGGGAACCAGGCTGAGCTAGGGATTCTCCCGGCAGTCAGGTTCTAATCTGAAGACCCGCTAGACCGCTCTCACCTCAAATAGTGTTAAATCTTGAGTGTTAAAACTTGAGGCTCAATACTATTGGTGAGAGCGGATAGTTTTTGGTAGGATTTTCTGCAGGTGGACTATTAATCTGCCATTGCTAATCCCAAAGTAAAATAAATTATGGCTGACCTACTTAACGATACAGAAATTCAAGAGCGCGCCAGTCAATTGTCAGGGTGGACGGTTGAAGGTAAACAACTGCGGTGTACAGCTTCATTTAAAGATTTTATCGAAGCGATCGCCTTTGTAAATAAGTTGGTCGCCCCCTCAGAAGCCGCAGGACATCACCCCGACATAGAAATCTCCTACAACAAAGTTACAGTTAACTTAACAACCCACGATGCCGGAGGCTTAACTGAGAAAGACTTTGCGCTAGCTCAAGAGATTTCTGCGCTAGATTAAAAGAGTGCCAGTTGACCCAACAAGAGTCCTGCATCTAGCCACAGTCGCCGATCGCGGAAAGCTCGCAAATAAAAAATCGACTTGGGGTTAAAATCGGGTGTGAAAAAGTCGAGAGGCCCAACGTTCAATGTATAAAAGGCTATTCCCCATCCTCCGACCATGATCGTATTTGAAAAGCCAGAGTTCAAGAACGAGTCTGCAGCAGAAAAAACCGATCTGATAGAAAAGCTTTTAGATATTGGCGCGGCTCTGTCGAGCGCCCAAGATTTGAGCGACTTGTTAAACTTAATTTTATCCAAAAGTAGGGAAATTACCTACAGCGATGCTGGCAGCGTTTACTTAGTAGATCACAGCGACGAAACATCTAAGCTGCTGTTCAAGGTAGCCCAAAACGCTTCTAAACCGAGCCTGTCGTTTAAAGAGTTTGCTCTGCCGCTGACAGACAAAAGTTTGGCAGGATACGTGGCAATTACAGGTCAAAGTTTGAACCTGTCTGATGCCTACGACTTACCCTCGGGCGTACCCTACCGGCTAGATACCAGTTTTGACAGGGATATTAATTACCGCACCTGCTCGGTAATGGTACTGCCGATGCAAAACCGACAGGGGGAGACAATAGGTGTACTGCAATTGATCAACCGCAAAACAAAGGCAGATACGGTGCTGACAGCAGACAATGCCTGGGAATCGACGCAGCAGTATTCGGAGTGGGAAGAAAGGATAGTTCGATCGCTCGCTTCTCAAGCAGCAATCTCGATCGAGCGCAATCAACTCCAAGACAGCATAGAACATTTGTTCGAGGGCTTCGTCAAAGCCTCGGTGCAAGTCATAGAAGCCAGAGACCCCTGTACCTACGGCCATTCAGAACGAGTAGCAGCCCTCACAGTACGCCTTTCAGAAGAAGTAAACACCGTCAGCAGCGGAGGACTGCGCTCTATTTACTTTAAGAACCGCCAAATTCAAGAACTTCGCTACGCCGCCCTGCTGCACGATTTTGGCAAAATTGGAGTGCCCGAAGCAATTTTGACCAAACAGAAAAAGCTCTACCCCGCACAGCTAGAAATCATTCGCCACCGCTTTGGCTTAGCTCAACGGACAATGGAAATGGAATGCGTCCAGTCTAAATATAAATACTTGCTGGAGCATTCAGCCTACCGAAAACACCCGATCCAGGAGCCAGAGTGCGCTCAATGCCAGGAAATCGAACAGCTAGACACTAAGCTAGCAGAGGCGAAAACCAGATTAGCAGAATACTGGGAAGTGCTGCTAGAGGCAAACGAGCCTCACATTTTGGCAGCAGAACCGCTAGCTCAACTGCGAGAAATTTCTCGACAAACTTACAGAGATATAGATGGGGCAAAGAAACCCCTGCTGAACCAAGACGAGATCGTGCAATTGATGGTGTCGAGGGGCAACCTGACGCCGGAAGAACGATCGGCAATAGAATTTCACGTAACTCACACTTACGAGTTTCTGAAACAAATTCCTTGGACAAAGGATTTGAAAAATGTTCCAGACATTGCCTACGGACATCACGAAAAACTCGACGGCACAGGTTATCCGCGAGGTCTAAACAAGTCAGAAATTCCAATTCAAGCGCAATTGATGACGATCGCCGATATTTACGACGCCCTGACAGCAGGCGATCGCCCCTACAAGCGAGCCCTGCGTACAGAGGCAGCGATGAAAATTTTGCGGCAAGAAGCAGCTCACAACAAAATCAACGCTGATTTGTTAGAATTGTTCGATCATCGCCAAGTCTTTAGCGTTCTCGGGCACAGCTTGGAGGTTGATTAACACTAAAAGTTTTCTGACATTTGCTAACAATCACTAACATTTGCTAGAGGTTTTCATATCATATAGAATGAATTTAGCCACTCAGATTTAGGTGAAAAACCTTGGTAGTACGCAACCGCTATATAAATAAGTTGCCTCTACATTATCAAAGCAAATAATCAGATTGGCTAATAGCTGTAAGCGATAACCAAGCTGAACGCAAGAATATAAGAGCTTGTAGAAAATTCTACGGGCATCAGTTGATACACCTTGGTTGAGATCAGCTCTCAATATGTATTTGTTAGCAAATGTTAGCAAAAAAGTATCGGTTAAAGTCGAATCAGCCTAGACGAGTCGGGCGTGCTGTGCTAAAAAGTAAATAGGCGATCGGGCGCTATCAAGTGTCATCAGTAAAATCAATCGACAGCCCAAGCCTGGTCTGGTTTTGACGCCGTTGAGTACAGGCAAAAAAACAGGCTCTCTGTAGCCATCAGTCACATCTATATACTAGGTCAGCCCGAAAGAATCAAAAGAAAAAGTGAATTTTAGGTCTCTTTTTAGAGTATGCTAGTGGAGCAACGACTGACCACATAGAAGACTAAAAAAGTTTCTCTGTAATCGGTGTGAGGATGAGAGTGAATATGTCGAAATTTTTGTGGAGTTACTTACTAATCAGCCCAGCAGTCTTAGGAGCTACCCTAGTAGTTTCTTCGAGCGCGATGGCAGCAGACGCTCAGCAGCCTGCTGATGCGCTAAATCCCGCTGTCGCTAAAGCTGAAAGCGCTGAAACCGCTGAAACCTCCGAAGCGAAACTAAATGCTTTAGCTGCTGTTTCCGAAATAACTGCAGCCTCCGAGCCAGTAGAAGAAATTTCCCAAGTCGCTGGCAGCGCAACCCAGGCAGCGATGGCAGATGTGGCCACTGCTGCAACTGAAAGTGCGATCGTCGGAGCCAACACAGCCCCTGCTGAGGCAAATCCCCAAGCGGCATCACAACCTACAAGTGAATCTTTAGCCGCAGTTGAGCCAACAGTCGCTCAACCAGTAGAAAATTCTGCCCCAGCAGCCCAAGTAGAAACTCCAGCCCCGGCAGCTACCGCTCTCCCAGAGCAAATCGGTGCAGTTCAATTAGAAACTCCAGCCCCGGCAGTGGCAGAGTCGGCAGAACAAAGTTTGCCACAACCGGCTGAATCCTTAGCCCAAACTGCCGCACCACAAGAGCAAAACCCAGCCGCCACATTAGAACAGCTCAACCAGTACAGCACCGAAGGTGCTGCCGGCGGCGAAACTGAAGGTCAAGTTACCTCAGTATCTCAACTTTCCGACGTGCGGCCCACAGACTGGGCATTCCAAGCATTGCAATCCCTAGTCGAGCGCTACGGCTGTATTGCTGGTTATCCCGACGGCACCTTCCGCGGCAACCGGGCCATGACCCGCTACGAATTCGCAGCCGGTTTAAATGCTTGCTTAGACAAGGTGAGCGAGCTAATTAGAGGCGGCACTGGCAACTTCGCTACGAGAGATGACTTGGCAGCCCTCCAACGGCTCCAAGAAGAATTTGCAGCGGAACTGGCAACCCTGCGCGGTCGCGTCGATGCTCTGGAAGCTCGGACATCCGAACTCGAAGCCAACCAATTCTCCACCACTACCAAGCTGACTGGGGAAGCAATTTTCGCTCTCAGCGATGACTTTGGTGGCAACGTTGGCTTGTTTGGCAGAGACGAAAGAAGAGTCGGCAGCGACAACAACGAAGCTGTCTTCCAACAACGGGTGCGTCTAAATTTAAATACGAGCTTCACCGGCAGAGACTTACTGCTGACCAGGCTTCAAGTCGGCAACGGTCGCAACTTCAACCTTGGTGCTACCAGCGAAGGCACTCAAACTTGGAATGTAGTCGGCAGAACCGACAACGTTGTTGCCCTCGACACCTTGCTGTACAAGTTCCCCGTCGGTCAGCGACTGAACGTTACCCTTGCAGCCAACGCTGTCGTGTGGGACGACATTCTGCCGACTGTCAACCCTTACTTTGAAGACTTTGACGGTGGCAACGGGTCATTGAGCGCCTTTGGACAGCGGAACCCCATTTATCGCTTAGGTGGCGGTGCAGGTATTGGCTTTGACTATGCCTTTGGCGGCAGGGGCTTACTGGGCGGCGTGTTCGGCCCAACTTCTCTGTCATTTGGTTATTTGGCGTCAAATCCAGCCAGTCCGGCTAGGGGCGCAGGCTTGTTGAACGGCGACTACGCGGCGATGGGTCAGTTGACTTTTACCCCTGGACGCAACTTGCAAGTTGCTTTCAACTATAACCACGGTTACTTTAACCGAGGTAACTTTGGCTTTGACAACGGTTTGGGGAATGGAATCGACAATCTCGGCGGTTTCACTGGTACCGGCGTGGCTAATTCTCTCAACGGTTTGAGCGAAGGCTTTGAGGGCTTCGGCGCTCGCAAAGTTGTCACCAACTCCTATGGAGCTCAGGCTTCGTTGCGACTGAGCCCGAGATTTATCCTTGGTGGCTGGGCCGGTTTAACCAATGCCCGCATTCTCGGCATCGGCGATGCGAAAATCTGGAACTACGCTGTCACCTTGGCTTTGCCTGATTTAGGGAAAGAAGGCAACTTGCTAGGGCTGGTGGTAGGTCGTGAGCCTTACTTGGATAAACTTGAAGCTTCGAGGAGTTTGCGGAGCTTCCGCAACGATGATTCCTATCACGTTGAAGGGTTCTACAAGTTTCAGCTTTCGGACAACATTTCTGTTACTCCGGGCGTGATTTGGGTGACAAATCCTAATCAAGATGACCGTAATGATGACATCATTATTGGTACTCTGAGAACTACTTTCACGTTCTAAGAGCGGGTTAGAGGAGGCAGGGGGAGGCGGTAATACCCTCTCTGCTGGCAACTCTAAAGGCCCAGTTTAGCCCTGCCTGCTGCAGGGCTTTTTTGTTTTCGGGACAAAGGGGGCGCCGAGAATCTATTAAAAATTAAAAATTATTAGTCGTAGACGCAGAAACCCGGTTTCTTGAGGTAATATCAATTCCGGTAGCATCGGAATAGTAAAATCCAGTCAACATTTAACAATTCCCGATGGTGCAACCGGAATTCATCTGCGTTCATCTGTGTTGATCTGCCCTCATCTGCGGTTCAAAAAATAGAATTTCTTCACCGCAGATGACGAGGGATTGACGCTGACTCACGCGCTTGTTGAGAAGAGAGATAGGAAGAATTCCGATGCTAAAAGATTTGATATAATGCCGTCGTGGAAGCGGAGAGAGTCGAAACTAGCAACGCAGGTTTCACAGAAGCGAGAGTGCCGATCGTCCCAAGGATGAAGTGACGAAAGTCGATTAAGTTCAGTGGAAAACCGGGGTATAATAAAAGGTAAAGTTAGGAGTTAGAATTGGCAACTCAACATTGAGGAGAATTTTAACATCTGACTTCGGAGTTGATAATTCTGATATTTGAAGCAATTATGGTAGAACTCTCCTGTAAAAGCGAATACGCAATCTTAGCTTTGCTGGAGCTTGCCGATTGCTACGAAGAAGGCGAGCCTCTGCAAATTCGCCAGATAGCGGCTCAGCAAAATATTCCCGATCGATATTTAGAACAATTGCTGGCTACCATGAGACGTTGCGGGCTGATTCGCAGCCAGCGAGGAGCTAAGGGAGGTTATATCTTGGCGAGGGAACCCTGGAAAATTACACTCCTAGAAATTATCAACTGTCTCGAAGGCTCAGAGTTCGATCGCTCCCAAAAAGACTCGCCTGCTCAAACTGTAGAAAGTGCGGTGATTTGGGAAGTTTGGCAAGAAGCGCGATCGACTGCCAACTTGGTGTTGCAAAAATACACGCTACAGGATCTGCGCGAAAAACGCAATGGCAGACGGCAGCTCGATATTATGTATTACATCTAGTTAGTATTGCCAACTAGGAATTAACATTTACTTTCAACAACCAACTGACAAAGATTATGCGTATTGCTGGCGACATTACAGAATTGGTGGGGCACACACCCCTGGTGCAACTCAACCGCATTCCCCAAGCCGAAGGCTGCTTGGCTCGGATTGTGGTCAAACTCGAAGGCATGAATCCGGCAGCATCGGTAAAAGACCGGATTGGTGTCAGTATGGTCAATCAAGCCGAGGCCGAAGGGCTGATTAGTCCAGGCAAAACGGTTTTAGTGGAACCGACTTCTGGCAATACCGGAATTGCTTTGGCAATGGTGGCGGCGGCTAAGGGCTACCAGTTGATTTTGACAATGCCGGATACGATGAGCACCGAACGCCGATCGATGTTGCGTGCTTACGGGGCCCAACTAGAACTAACTCCCGGCATTGAGGGCATGAGCGGCTGCATCCGCCGCGCTCAAGAGATTGTGGACAAAACTCCGAATGCGTATATGTTGCAGCAGTTTCGGAATCCGGCGAACCCGGACGTTCACCGTTTGACAACGGCTGAGGAAATTTGGGCAGATACCGACGGCGAGGTGGATTTCCTGATTTCTGGAGTCGGCACTGGCGGTACGATTACGGGTGTTGCAGAGGTGATTAAGTCGCGGAAACCCGAGTTTAAGGCGATCGCCGTTGAGCCGGCTAACAGTCAGGTACTTTCGGGCGGAAAGCCTGGGCCTCACAAAATTCAAGGTATCGGTGCTGGTTTTGTGCCGCCGGTGCTGAATGTGAATGCGATCGACGAAGTGATAATTGTTACCGATGACGAGGCGATCGCCTACGGGCGTCGCTTAGCCAGAGAAGAAGGACTTTTGTCCGGTATTTCCAGCGGTGCGGCACTGTGTGCGGCTTTGAAAATCGGCAAGCGTCCCGAAAATGCCGGGAAATTGATTGTGATGATTCAGCCTAGTTTCGGCGAACGCTACCTCAGCACTCCCTTGTTCCAAGATCCAGAACTCAATCTGGCGATGGCTGTCAACTAGGTTCGCTTTGGGGATCAGTCCCAAAAACTAAAAGCAGGGCGTACACTCTACGCTCTGCTGTTGTTTGTAGTGAAGACTTTAGTCCTTCTTAACTCAACTCCCTCAACAGAGGACTGAAGTCCTCACTACGAACTTTTAAAGAGTCAATATTTTTATAAAATGGATTTATAATAATTTGAAAACAGAGGTTTTTTACCTACAATTTTTGGCATTTATATCAGATAAATACCTAACGCATTAACAAAAAATGATATTTTTGTCAAGCACTTTTTTGCAGATTATCCAGATTTCAAGGAAATAACAGCGTGTCTTCCGTTACCAATCACTACAAAACCCTAAAGATTAGCCCAACAGCAACACAAGCCGAGATTAAACAAGCATACCGCCGTTTAGTCAAAATATTTCATCCAGATAGCCAGAGTTCCACAGCCGGTCACGAAGAGATTATCCGCCTCAATGCAGCCTATGAAATATTAGGAGATGCCCAACACCGACAATCTTACGATCGCCAATTTTCCCAACCAAGCCAACAGCAATCACCCTACGCACCAAACGTCGCCCGCCAGCGCCAACAAGCAGCGCGGGATGCCGACGAACAAATGGAACAGTGGCTGATTAAAGTATACAAACCAGTCAATCGAATGCTCAACAGCATCTTGAAGCCGCTTAAAAAAGAAATAAACGAATTGTCAGCAGATCCGTTTGATGACGAACTGATTGAAAAGTTTCAAGCTTATATCGAAACCAGCCGCGACTTTCTTTCAAAAGCTCATAACTTTCTGAAAGCGATGCCCAATCCATCTAATGTAGCCGGAGTTGCAGCGCATCTCTACTACTCCATCAATCAAGTCGGCGATGGCATAGAAGAATTGCATTTATTTACCCTCAATTATGACGATCGCCATTTGCACACAGGTCAAGAACTGTTTAGAATTGCTGCTAGACTGCGGCGGGAAGCACAGGAGGAATTGAAAGTTAGAAGTTAGTTAGTTGAAGCACAGGGGAAAGGGGGAGAGGGGGAGAATGGGAGAGGGGGAGAATTGCCCAATTACCAATTCCCGATTCCCGATTCCCGATTCCCGATTCCCAATTCCCAATTCCCAATTCCTAATGACTAATGACTGAGAAATAAAGAGGCGGGTTTTGCCATTTTTTTAGTCATTTGTATCATATATCTTTAGCTAAACCCGCCCCTACAAAGTCAAATGCCAAAAAGAACTTGAATTCGCTTGCGAATTTTAATAAAAGGAGTTTGTCCGAGAGAGTCCCCATCTAATAATCCCAAATCTCTCAAAGCTTGCTGGCGTTCGGACAATTTTTGAGCAATCTGATCTGCTAAATTAGGCTGTTCTCTTAAAAGTTTTTGCAAGTCGTGGCGTTCCACCACAAACAAAATTGCATCTTCGCTAGTTTTAACAGTCGCTGTTCTCGGAGTTCCCAATAGCAAAGAGATTTCCCCAAAAAATTCGCCCTCGTGAAGCGTAGCAATATACTGACCGGCTTTTTGAGAAAGAACTTCCACAGAACCCGAAAGAATAATATAAAAAGAATCGCCTGGGTCATTTTCTTTACATACAACCTGTCCCGCTGGAAACAGTTGTCGGTAGCCGTATTCAATTAACTGCCGTAGTTCTAAATCCGTACACTGATCGAAATAAGTTACTCGCCTCAATAAATCTCGCAGCGTCCAATTATTAGGCGATTTAGGCGCTGGATTTTTTGGTTCAGAAACGGTAGAATTAGATTTTAACTCTGCTGAATGTTTGGCATTCTGCAGAAAAACTTTCCCGTTGGAATTATCGTCTTTGTTATTGTGAAAAAGTTGAGTTAACTCTTGCGGGTTTCGCAGCCACAAATCCCGCTGGGGAAAGGGAATTTCGATATTTCGGTGGCGCAATTCGTAATCTATTAAAAAATTTACCGCGCTTTTAATAGCATCGCTTTCCTGTGGCTGGTCAATCCAAACTAAAAGTTCAAAATTTAAAGCGTTATCTCCAAAACCGTGAAACCATACTTTAGGAGAAGGATGGGACAAGACATTCGATTCCATCCGCGCCGCAATTAACAGCGCTTCCGTAACTATTACTGGGTCAGATCCGTAAGCAACGCCGATGGGGATGTGGAGGCGACATCTGGGGTCTCTGTAACTCCAGTTAATAATATTAGTTTCTACAAACTTAATATTTGGTATAATTACAAATAGACCGTCAATTGTTTTAATAATTGTAGAGCGGATTGAAATTGTTTCTACTGTTCCTAATAACTTGTCTATTTCAATAAAGTCTCCCACTCTAATTTGGTGCTCAAATAGCAGGGTGAGACCGCTGATAAAGTTGCTGGCGAGATTTTGCAAGCCGAAGCCGAAACCAATGCCGACTACGCCAGCTAAGACGGTGAGAGAAGTGAGGTTGATGCCGGAACCCTGCAGGACGAATATACAACCAATAGTGGCTAAAATATAGCTAATGATCGTAGAAATTGCTTCTCGACTGCCGCGATCCAATCCCATCCGAACTAGCAGGCTGCGCTTAATTCCTTCACTGATAATCTTAGCTATAACCAAGGCAAATATAGCTAAGATTATCAGTTTGACGATCGCACTAATCGACAAATGAGTGTCCCCGATATAAAATAGCGGGGTTGTCATCGCACCCCACAAATGTTCAAAAAAGCGATCGGCTCGTGTAGTAATCGAATTCATTAATATTGGGTAATGGGTAATTGGTGATTGGTTTTGATCGCAACTGAACTGCCAACGGCTAACTATTGCAGAGCTTAGGCGAAAAACTCGAACTCTGGAGTATCCTGTGTGGCAAAAAAGTCGATTCCCTACCCTACCCTTCGGGAACCCCTGCGGGGAACGGGAACGCTTCGCGAACGGAATAGCTCAGCTTCACCCACTCTCTCAAAGACTCGTAACTGATGGGTTAGTAACTGATGGCGAAAAACTGTTTTGTAGCGGTATTTTCTGCCGGAAATCTGTGTTGTGGCGTAAAATGGGCCCTGGGGTGCGATAGAACAGGGACTTGTGGCCAATATCGGGAAAATTGGTAGAAATTCATTTACAGCACCCTCAAGTAATCGAAAAATTCCAGCAAAAATTGGTTTATCCTTAAGAAGTAAGTCCTTTACAGAACTTAACAAGCTTACCCTAATTGACTTTTATGCAGTGCATCATCAATCGTCGGGCACAGTTTTCGGCGAGTCATCGTTATTGGCTACCGGAGTTGAGCGCAGCCGAGAACTTTGAGCGCTTTGGCCCAACAGCCCGCGCACCGGGACACGGACACAATTACGTCCTTTACGTTTCCATGATAGGAGAACTCGACGAGTACGGCATGGTACTCAACCTGTCTGATGTCAAGCACGTCATCAAGCGGGAAGTTACCAAGGATCTCGATTTTTCCTACCTTAACGAAGCATGGCCGGAATTTGAGCAGACTCTGCCAACTACCGAAAACATAGCACGGCAAATTTGGCTGCGGCTAGCCCCTCATTTGCCTGTGAGCAAAATTCAATTGTTTGAACACCCTGAACTTTGGGCTGAATATTTAGGAAATGGCATGGAAGCTTATTTAACTCTGTCTACTCATTTTAGCGCCGCCCATCGGTTGGCTCGTCCCGATTTGAGCTTTGAAGAAAACTCGGAAATTTACGGTAAATGTGCTCGTCCTAACGGTCACGGTCACAACTATCATTTAGAGGTGACTGTTAAAGGGGAAATTGATGCGCGGACTGGGATGATTGCTGATTTGGGAGCTTTGCAAAAAGCTATTGATGATTATGTTGTTGAACCTTTCGATCACACTTTTTTAAATAAGGATATTGCTTATTTTGAGAAGGTTGTGCCGACGGCGGAGAATATTGCGGTGCGGATTGGGCAATTGTTGCGATCGCCCGTTCGGGAATTGGGCGCAGAGTTGCACAAGATTAAGCTGATTGAAAGTCCGAATAATAGCTGTGAAATTTTTGGAGCTGATTTAGAGGAAGTGCCGGCCCAACATCAGCAGCCGGAAGCGGTTTTAGCTGGGGTTTAGAGTGAAAAATCGGGTCGGTTGGGGCCGGTTCACCGGGATAGTTGGCTAATTGTGCAGATTGGTGCAGCCACCCCTACCAGCCTAATGATGATTCCGAGAGTTATCCAACCGCATGAGGCGCGAGAATATATTCTTTCATCAAAGTTACCAGAAAGAATTGGTTTAAAGCCGGAACCCATAAGCGGGAGAAATTAAAAGAAAACTATTCATTACTCAAATCCTCTTCCTTCCAGGTAGAGGTAGCTATCCCAGGTCAACTATCCCAGGTCAACTGTCAACTGTCAACTGTCAACTGTCAACTGTCAACTGAAACAGCCAGAATTACTGGCAGTTTTCCTGAAAAGTCAGACTCAGCGCGTATTTTGGAGATAGTAAGTCAGCATTCCTCATGTCAGCTATTCTAAATGCTGAGAGTATGAGGTCGATCGCCCGATCGCTGACAACCAAGCACCAATTTCTCCTAAATGAGTTGACGTTTATGCGCGTCTCAAATGTAGCTCTCTTGACTCTGGCTGCCCTCGCATCCCACAATTTAACTGCTAATACTAGCGCCAATCCTGCTGCACATCCTATTTCTCCTGAGACACCGCAGGCTAGCAACTTTGTTGATGCGGTAAATAATACTGAATCGCGTCGGGCTGAGTCAATTAGCGAGCCTGAGACGATCGCCTACGAACAATTTTCCCCAAATAATACTGAATCGCGTCGGGCTGAGTCAATTAGCGAGCCTGAGACGATCGCCTACGAACAATTTTCCCCAAATAATACTGAATCGCGTCGGGCTGAGTCAATTAGCGAGCCTGAGACGATCGCCTACGAACAATTTTCCCCGCGAATTGCTGTCAAATCGCCGACAGGTTTGCTGGTAGCGGCCGCTCAACCCGATGTATCTGCTACTGCAAAAACCAAGGCGAATAGTCCTGCTGCATCCGGCGATGAACTAACAAAATCTTTACAAGAAACCTGGCTGGCTAAATTAATCGAAACCGGGGTTGAAAGTAATCCTCAAGTTCGCGAGGTTTTCGCTTTTATCTCCCCATCTAGTGGCAGTGCTGAATCTGGATATGGTTTTAATAGTACCATAACTCTGCTCAATATTTTGCTGATTCTTGGTACCGTATTTCCACCGGTGACAATTGCCTTTTTTTGGATGATGCGACGGCTGATCATCAAACAGTTGGTTGCTGATGCCAATAAACGATTGCAGGGTATTGGTGTATTGGAATCCGAGCTCAGAAATTCTAGCCAACTGACTCAAAAGTTGAGGGATGAATTAGAAGCGCAAATGGGTGCAGCTAAACAATCCCTTGATTTTTTAACTAGAGAAACTGAACTTTCCAAATCTTCTGTCGAGCAAATTGAGACTCTCAAATCTCAATTTATCCTGCACCTGCAAGTTTTGCTGAGAGAAGTTGACGAGAAAAAATCTCAAATTGTTAAAGAAATTTCCCAAGTTCCCGCAGTTGTTGCCAAAGAAGCTCTCAAAATCGCACCTCAATCGGCCTTAAACAATTCCCAAGATTCGCAAACTGCACCCGCTAGCGACGAAAATTTGATTGCTGACGATTATATCAAGCAAGCCGAAGGGCTTTATTTTCAAGGCAATTATGATGAAGCATTAGTTTGCTTGGAAAAAGCTGTTTTAGCGAATAAATTTTTGAATGAGGCTTGGTATTGGCGCGGAAATGTGTTAGTAAAATTGCAGCGCCTGGAAGAAGCACTCGCCTGTTACGACCAAGCAATATTAATTAAACCGGATAACTACGAAGCATGGTATAATAAAGCGAGTTTGCTGGCAAAATTGCAGAAGTACGAAGAGGCGATCGTCTGTTACGAGCGAGCAAGTTCGAGCGAATCCCGAAAATACGCTTGTTGGCACAGTATAGCGGCTTTGTTGGCTAAATTGCAGCATTACGAAGAAGCGATTGCCAGTTACGATCGCGCCCTCGCTATCAAAGCAACCGACAGCGAAATTTGGCACAACCGAGGTGCGATGCTGGCCAAAGTACAGCAGCACGCAGCAGCAGTCGATTCTTACGATCGCGCTCTTGAACTCAATCCCAAGAGATATGAAACTTGGTACAATCGAGGCAATATGCTGTGGAGACTGCTCCGCTACAGTGATGCTATTGATTCTTACGATCAGGCGATCGGCATCCGGCCCGAGAAATACGAAGTTTGGTACAATAGAGCTGCTGTGCTCGGAAAATTGCAGCGATATCAAGAATCGATCGAATCCTACGACAAAGCAATCGCCCTTAAACCGCAGGATTTTGAAGTGTGGCACAACCGAGGCGCAGCTTTCGACAAACTGTCGCAGCACGAAGCAGCAATTGCCTCTTACGAATCAGCAATTACCCTTAATTCGGAGTGTTACGAAGCTTGGTTTGGTAAAGGCGAATCTTTGGCCAAATTGCAGCGTAATGAAGAAGCGATCACAGCTTATGAGAAAGCGATTGCTATTAAGCCCGACTCCTACGATGTTTGGCACCACTTGGGCACAGCTTTGTCTGAATTAAAGCGGTATGAGGAAGCAATGGCAGCTTACGATCGAGCTATTGCCATCAAGCCCGAAAATGCCGAAGCTTGGCGCGATCGAGGAGCAATTATATCAGAATTAAAGCACGATACAGACAAAATTGACTCCGGGGAAAAAGAGACTTAAATTCAGTCCAAATCCGGTTATTCAAAATTCATAATTGTCAGGAAATCTGGAGGCGAACCCTACTTTTAAGTTGGTAAGGAATGAGAATATGTCGCCTGTATAGCAATCCTAAATCATTCAGATAAATTTGTAGGGGTAGTGCCCCCGTGCCTACCCCCTATCTATCGGGGCAACCACGGGGGGATTGCCCCTACAATAATTACGCAAATCATTTAGGATTGCTATATATCGAGAGCAACTTTTGCAACAACAATCCAATTTCACTGTATTAATAGTTGGCGATGAACCATCCCTACAGTTATTGACGAGTATTTAAACCGAGTTGATAGCGCGCATTTAAAGGCTTTTTATCTACGGTTTGTTATCTAAATTTTTCCTCTTTTTGCCGCTCCGTTTGGGGCGTTTTTTTATGGTAAATTGAGATAAGCTGCACACAAGGAGAATAGTTATATGTCTGTTCAGCTTCAAAAACGGTTATTTACAGTAAAAGAATATCATTTGATGACTGAGGTTGGTATTCTCTCCGAGGGCGATCGGGTGGAATTGATAGAAGGAGAGATTGTTAAAATGGCTGCAATTGGTACTCGTCACGCAAGTTCTGTTAAGCGTCTCACCAGGCGCTTCAGCCTCATTCCAGAAGATCGGGCCACTCTGGGTGTCCAAGACCCTATCCAGTTGACTGAGCGCACTGAACCTCAACCGGATGTTGTATTGCTGCAACCTCGCGCTGATTACTACGCCACAGCCCATCCAATACCGTCTGAAGTTTTGCTGCTAGTGGAGGTTTCAGATAGTACGGTTGATTATGACAGAGATGTGAAAGTATCCATTTATGCTCGATCGCTAATTCAGGAAGTTTGGCTGGTAGATTTAGTTAAAAATTGTTTGGAAGTTTACCGCCTACCAAGCCAGAACGGTTATAGTTTAATGCTCAAGTTTTGGCGCGGTCAACAAGTTGCGCCGCTGGCTTTTCCAGAGTTTGAAGTTAGCGTTGATTTTATCTTGGGTTAGGGCGATCGCGCCACTCGTAAACATACTGCTATCTTACCTTACAATATATTTAACAGCTCAAATTAGCGCAAGTTCTATTAGGTGGGCAATCAAATGCTGTCTTGCACTTATAGAGAATTTGTGGATTATTTATAGCGAGAAATTAGAGCTGAAACACAGGAATCTATAATCATAATTAACGCTACTTTTATGCAACACTTACTATTCCAAATCTTCTAAATAATAGGACGCAAATTCTAACCTATCCCTAACATTATCTGCGCTAGTAAGATTGCGTATTTTTTGAGCTACTCCAATGAAACTATCATCTTCTATAAGTAATTTATAGCGTTCTCCCAGTTGTTCGAGATTATTGATTTTGCCTTGTTCTAACCTGCGGGCAATAACCACCATTACAGCTTCAAAGTAAGTAGGTATCAATAGTTTTTGAGGTTTAAAAGCTTTGTTACCAAGACCTTTATGAATCGCTTCAATCGTTGGGATAAATGCGTTTATTATTTGTTCTTCCGATTGGCGGGCAAGGTGTCTATTTTGCCTCATGTATTGATTTAGAAATTCTTTTAGAGAAGGCTTATAATCGTTGCCCTCGAAGTAAAAAGCCAGGAATCGCAAAATAAGTTCTCGATCTTTCCCGTTTTTATCTGGGAGACCAAATATGTCACGCCACGCTGGGTTTTGATTGAGTTGCCTTAGCAAATTATTGAGTTCGCCGTGATAGATGCAAGCACGAATTTCCTGCGGTTTAAGGATAGTACCTCCGGTATTTAGCCTTTCAAAGATATAATAAATACTACTGTCCTCGCCTTGAGAAAGTGGCTCGACAATTGTAGCGGATACAAGCGAGTCATCTAATTGGCGTCTGTATGGGTCTTTCAGTGATTTATATGTCTCTCTCTCAAATTCTGTATGAACCCCTTTCAGAGCAAACGACTGCCGACTGTTAGGAAACTTGCCTTTGTAGAAATATAAAAGGCTACGTAATCTTTGCTGACCATCAATCACCAGCAGTTTTTTTGTATCTCGCTCTCTTGCTAGAAAGATGCCGGGAACTGGAAGACCAAGCAAGAGTGATTCTATAAAACGCGATGCTTGTTTTGGTTTCCAGACATAAGCACGCTGGAAGTCTGGAATAAATACGTCTTCGCTTTCCAGGCGTCTAACTAGACCCTCTACATCAAAATCTCTTCGATCAACTGCTAGGGAGAATCTGGAGGGAATAATGTCCTCCTCATCTTCCGCGCTATCATCTTCCCCGCTATCCTGAATATCGTTTTCCTGTTCCTCATCCGCTAGATGTTTTAGGGGAGAGGTTTCGCTGTTTGACTCAAATGTACTCATCTTGTAGCCTCGCTTCTGCCTTAGTTATTAGATATTATATAGCGATCGCTCCCCTCATCTATCTCTCAATATTAAGATTTCCTTAGTTGCTGCCACCGCGCACAGAAATCAGTGATACAATCAACAGCTTAGCTAGGGGTGCCCGAATATCCGGGCTGAGAAAACACCCTTAGAACCTGAGTCTGGGTAATACCAGCGGAGGGAAGCTGTTTATCAAGGAAATTAAATATGCGTACCGAATGGATCGCTAAGCGTCAGGGACACAGTAATGTATCTCAAATGCACTACGCCCGTCAAGGTGTCATCACTGAGGAAATGGACTTTGTTGCTAAGCGAGAAAATCTCCCAGCAGAACTGATCCGCGCCGAAGTAGCACGGGGACGGATGATTATTCCCGCTAACATCAATCACACGAATTTGGAGCCAATGGCGATCGGCATTGCCTCTAAATGCAAAGTCAATGCTAATATCGGTGCATCTCCCAACTCTTCCAATATGGAAGAAGAAGTTGACAAGCTTAAACTAGCAGTGAAATACGGCGCTGATACCGTGATGGACTTGTCCACCGGCGGCGGGAATTTGGATGAAATTCGCACTACGATTATCAAAGCTTCACCGGTGCCGATCGGTACTGTACCAATTTACCAAGCTTTAGAAAGCGTTCATGGTAATATGGAAAGTCTGACCCCAAATGACTTTCTTCACATCATTGACAAACACGCTCAACAAGGTGTTGATTATCAAACTATTCACGCCGGAATTCTGATCGAGCATTTGCCGTTGGTGAAAAATCGGCTAACTGGAATTGTCTCTCGTGGCGGTGGCATTTTAGCGCGGTGGATGCTGCATCACCACAAACAAAATCCCCTCTACACTCACTTTAACGACATCATTGAAATCTTCAAAAAATACGATGTTTCGTTTAGTTTGGGAGATTCTCTGCGCCCCGGTTGCACTCACGATGCGTCCGATGAAGCTCAATTAGCTGAACTCAAAACTTTGGGACAATTAACTCGCAAAGCTTGGGAACATGACGTGCAGGTAATGGTGGAAGGCCCGGGCCACGTGCCGATGGATCAAATTGAGTTTAATGTCAAGAAACAAATGGAGGAATGTTCCGAAGCACCCTTCTATGTTTTGGGGCCGTTAGTGACAGATATTGCGCCTGGATACGACCACATTACCTCAGCAATTGGGGCGGCGATGGCTGGTTGGTACGGTACTGCAATGCTGTGTTACGTGACGCCGAAGGAACACTTAGGATTGCCGAATGCTGAGGATGTCCGAAACGGGCTGATTGCTTACAAAATCGCGGCTCACGCTGCTGATATTGCACGGGGCCGTCCGGGAGCGCGCGATCGCGATGATGAACTCTCGAAAGCGCGTTACAATTTCGATTGGAACCGTCAATTTGAGCTGTCATTAGATCCAGAACGGGCAAAGGAATATCACGACGAAACTTTGCCGGCGGATATCTACAAAACTGCTGAATTCTGTTCAATGTGCGGGCCTAAGTTCTGTCCGATGCAGACTAAGGTTGATGCCGATGCTTTGACGGAATTAGAGAAGTTTTTGGCTAAGGAACCTGTAGCCCAAAGCTAATTGGATTAATTCGTAGGCTGCTGATGGCGCACCTTACTTAATCCTAAAGCTGTTTCGTTTCTTGTGGGGCGGGCATCCTGCTCGCCCAAAAGTATGGTGCTGATGGCCCGCCTTACTTAAGGTTATATTAAAAGGAGTTTCCGAAACGGAGAATTGCGATGTCCCTTCAACTTCAAAGACGGCTATTTACGGTGAAAGAATATCACTTGATGGGTGAAACAGGGATTCTTTCGGAAGCCGATCGCGTCGAACTCATTGAAGGAGAAATTATTCAAATGGCTGCGATTGGAACTCGTCACGCAACTGCTGTGAGACGACTTAACCGACTTTTTCACCGCTTACCAGAAGATAGAGTTATTGTTGATGTCCAAAACCCTGTTCAGTTAAGCGAACGTACTGAACCGCAACCTGATGTGGTATTGCTCCAATTTCGCGATGATGATTACGAGACAGCACATCCTGTTCCCTCAGAAGTGTTACTTTTGGTAGAGGTAGCTGACAGTACAGTGGATAATGACAGAGATGTCAAAATTCCTATTTATGCCCGATCGCTCATTCAAGAGGTTTGGCTGGTTAATTTAGTGGAAAACAGCTTGGAAGTTTACCGCCAGCCCACAGCAAACGGTTATAGTTTAATACTAAACTTGTACCCTGGTCAAGAGGTTGCACCGATCGCCTTTCCTGATTTTACAGTCAGTGTGGATTGGATATTCGGTGCGGGCGATCGTACTTCCTCAACCGCAGAACAATAAATTTGCTGCTAGATGCTGATTAAACTGCATTTTTCAAATGCCCTTGCTTTGCAGAGGATAAAAACTTCTGGATTACTTCTAGACCAACAGCTTCAACTACATTAATACTTACCTAGATATTCATTACCTGGTAGAGCCTGGTAACGAGAAATTTTCACTTTGTAGGGTGCGTTAACGCCGTGTAACGCACCGCCAGCCTAATGCACCATTTGAGCTAGGTAAAAGATTTACCTGGATATGTTAGATCCCGCTGTCTGTTGGCACTTTGAAAGAATGCGCCGATCGTTTGAGCTAATTTTGCGAATAGAATGGAGATTTGTTAACTGAGTATTGATTTCAACTGTTTGAATTTTTCCGGCTGAGATTGCCTTCCCGGAAAGTGTATTTCCCTGAATTTTACCAGTGAAGCACGCAAAGTCCGATCGCGGCGCGTAGATTGCACCAACCACCCGATCGTTCTGGCGTTGAAACACAATATAGTTTTGAAGAACTTGGTTGGGCTGTGGCGAATCTCCGTAGAGGTAAATACCATCTGGCAAAGCAGCAACATTAGTCTTAGATGGATTTTGTTGTGCTTGAAGCGGTTGTTGCTGAATGCCAACACCAATTAGTGTCAGAGGACAAATAAAGGCTGTTGCCAGTAGTTTCCATTTCCTTTTAATAGATGCAGGTAAAATCATTACTGCTTCTCCTTGCGCGTCATCTAACATCTTAAAACAGTCTTCTCTAGTTAATATCTCACTCAGGTTATAATTTCCCTCTGCTAAAATCAGCCGATTGGTAGAGATTCTGAACCTGAAAGCTTGCGCTTGTTTAGCACCGAAAACTTTATTTTCCATTGTGCTCCAAGTACCTGAGCTGATTTTGATAGAATTAGAGCGAGCATATAGCAATCCTTGCAAGAGTCCTAAGCTGTTAGTCATTTAAATTTCTTGCTTGAACCCCTTACAGTATGGGGTATAGACCACAAATAATGCAGTTTAAATGTTGAACAGCTTAAACTTTTTACCCCACCCCAACCCTCCCCTTATCAAGGGGAGGGAGTAAGAAAATCACAAATGATTTAGGATTGCTATAGTTGATAGTCCAAGCCAATAAAACACCACTCTAAGGTTGATGCCGATAGCTTTGACGGAATTAGAGAAGTTTTTGGCTAAGGAACCTGTAGCGCAAAGCTAGTTGCTAGGGTGGGCGGAGTGTTTCCGCCCACCCTTCCCAATTCACCAGGCGCTGACTTTTTGTTTGGTAGAGGACAAAACGTAAGGATTCAGGTCAAGAATAGTTGAGAGTCCAGAAATCTGGTAGTCAGATGAGGGAAGAACAAGAGTCAGCAGCACTGAAAATCGGCGTTGCTGATTTACGGTATGAAAGGCTAAATATGCCAGTCATAGAAACCTGTATCGACAAAGCTTGGGGATTTTCAACTGATTTTTTGCATACCCTGATTAAGCAACGCCGAATTTGATTGTCAAATTTAGATGCGCCTCAGCTTAATCCATTCCTTAAGATCCTTAATGGTAAAAACGGCTTGAAAATCCAATCCCGCCTCGCGATATAATTCCCTTCCACCTTGCTCTCTGTCAATCAGCGACAAAATACGATCGACTTTATAACCAGCCGCCCGCAACCTTTCCACCGCCTGCATCGCCGACTTACCCGTCGTCACCACATCCTCCAAAACAGCCACATTCGTCCCCTCTGGCAACAGTGGCCCCTCAATGTACGCCATTGTCCCGTGTCCCTTCGTCTCCTTTCTGACAATTAAAGCTGGTACAGGTCGATCGCCCAAAGCCGAAACCACACTCACAGCAGTTACAATCGGGTCAGCACCCAAAGTCAAACCGCCCACAGCTTGCACATCCGACGACAACATCGACAACAACAAACGTCCCGTTGCCAAAGCACCTTCAGCGTGCAGCGTCACAGGTTTGCAGTTAATGTAATAAGAACTTTTCTGCCCCGAAGACAGCACAAAATCGCCTTCGCGATAGGCAAAATCGCACAACAAATCTAGAAGTCGATCGCGCAACACCTTTAAATCACCAGCATCCATAACTTACACCGTGTAAAAAACACAAATAATCCGCCGATAATCAGTTTATATTGGAACCGTAATTAATCTAGAGGCTTAAATATTATGAGTCAAAAGTTAAAAAGGCTGAGCGGCGCGTTGATTCTCGCTGTCGCCTCTGCCACACTGGCATCCGTCAAACCAGCTCAAGCACAAACAGAGCGATTTCACCCGATTGCCGACGACTTCAACCGACAATTCTTTGAAGCTTCAGGAGACTTTTACCACAACGTTAGCTTGCAAGGTTACTTGGGCGACTATTTAGGCATCGGTTCCCCCAGCGGCGTCGTTGCCTTTCCCGAAAAAGAAATTGAGAGGGATGCCAGTCGCGTCAACGGCTTCTACCGACGAGTAATGCAGCGGCAAGTTTCCAGCGACCCGATTCTCCGCGTCCCAGATGCAGTTAATCCCTTCGATGCCTCAGTCATGGCACTGCCTGCAGCTTGCCAGCTAGCACCTCAAGCAAGTGGCTGTTTCGCCACTCCCGCCGGACTCCAAGATCAGTTTACACTTCCAACACAGCAGGAAGGTTCACCGACTGATTCAGGGCCCGTTAGAGGACTTTATCAAGTATCGCCCGCTGGCAAAAATTAATCGATCGACAGTTGCGAGTTTTGAGCCGAGGCGGGTTCACTCTCATCTCAGATTTGCATTAGATAGAAAGTCTGAACCCGCCCCAAATTTTCATGTTTTGGCTATCCTTTCTATAAACGCGCAACTGGCTTTTTTTAACTATCACGGTTATTTTACAGGAATAAATATTATCCAATATTTATGAAACAATGCTGCCGTCAGGCATGATTGTTCCTTTCAAAATAGCTTCGCCCAGATTAGCTCCCGCCAAGTTCGCTCCCCTGAGATTTGCCCCGGTCAAATTCGCCCCTCTCAAATCAGCTTTGCCCAGGTTTGCCCACCGGAAATCTGCCGCGCTCAACTGTGCAAAACAGAGATTTGCCCGGAAAAGATATGCTGCAGTGAAGTGAGCTTCCCCGAGGTTAGCTTTAGAGAAATTAGCTGCATAGCAATGTGCTTCAATCAATTCAGCTTGAGTGAGATTTGCTTGACTGAGATTAGCAAAATTGAGGTTCGCCCCCATCGCATTAGCTCGAAACATCACCGCACCGATTAAATTCGCATCACCGAAATCGGTTTGTTGGAGATTAGCAGCGCTGAGGTCAGCCCCAATTAAATTAGCACCGCTCAAATCAGATCCTCTGAGGTCAGCCGCTCGGAGGTTAGTTCCAGTTAAATTAGCTTTAATTAAATTAGTTTCCAGCAGTTGCGCTCCGGCAAGATTTGCTAAACTAAAATTAGATTCGGCGAGGTTTGCCGAAATTAATTTAGCCTTAAACAAGTCTGCTTTAAAAAGGTTCGACCGCCAAAGATAAGCACCTCTGAGATTTGCTTGTGCGAGGTTAGCTTCGCTGAGATCCGGTTCTATATTTGGGTTGAGACTTCTCCATTCAATCCAAGTAACTGCACCTTTTTTTAACAGCGCTAAATGCTGTGTGTTTGCCATAATTGCATCTCCTTTAACGGCTATTCCTTGCGACCCAAAATTGCTGGATGTTCTCGACCCGTTACGTTTTCCACCGCCGCAATTGCTGCCTGGGAACCTGCTATAATATCTCGTTCTGCGCCACCGAGGTAAAGCCGTCCGAAACTGCCTACAGCCTGAACCTCTAAGATGTTAATTGATGCACCTTTTTCTGCTTCATTAGCCGCCAGCGCTGCATAGGCCGCCGGTTCTACTTCTAAGACGTAAAGCGTTTGTCCCGCCAACAGCAACTGTCCGCGGCGGGTGCGGTTGATTAATTGTGTTTGGTGGGGGTCAATGTTGCGAATAATTTGACTGGAAATCACTCGCGGTTTGATACCTTCTTCTCTGCGGACTCCGATGAATTCTAGAATTGCTTTGCCTGCGGCCCGAGTTTCCCCCTGCTGACTTGAGTGTACTTCCAGAAGTCCGTACAAGCGTTCAACTATCTGCACTCCTGGGCGCACGGAGGCAGATTTGAGGGCGACATCGGTAATTCGGTTAATTTCGATACCTGGCGAGATTTCTATCCACAGCGACGCATCCCCCGGCAGCGGCAAGAATCCGGCGGCGATGGTGCCGATGTATGCTGCGTGCTGCGGCTGCAAGTTGTCTAGAAATACGTAGCTGCGTAGCTCTATACCCAAAAGTTTTGATCTCCGTCGATCGAGTTCCAACTGTTATCTGTGCAATATCTGAGTTTACCTTTTTTTTGACATCCTCCCCGCTGATGAATCAGGGGGATTCCAATCTACCCAAACAACGAAAGCTGTCTAGGGAACTGGTGGGTTGACGCTTCACTGTTCGATTCCGCATTGGATGTGGTCTTACTCCGTCCTCCACGTCCGTTTAGAGTCTCAGGCAATCCGCCCGCGACTTTTATATTAATCGCTGCATTCTCATCTCGGTCGTGAACGGCATCGCAAAACAAGCAAGTCCATTCACGGACTGAGAGTTCTTTTTTACCGCCAATTTGTCCACAACAAGAACAACGTTGACTGGTCGGTTCCCAGCGACTGATAACTCTAAAATCTCTGCCGTACATTTCTAACTTAGCTTCTAACATCCTCCGAAAACTTCGCCAGCCTAAATCAGAAATAGCACGGGATAACTTACGATTTTTCATCATCCCGGAAACCTTGAGGTCTTCCAGAACTATCGTTTGGTTTTCACGAATAATTCTGGTACTCAATTGGTGTAGAAAATCCTTACGAATATCGGAGATTCTGGCGTGAATTCTCGCCACATTCCGACGTGCTAATTCTCTCCGCCTGCTGCCTTTTTTCTTTCTAGCCAGCTTACGCTGTGCCTTGTGAAGTTTTCTCAGATGCTTCTTGAGTGGCTTGGGAGCTTTCACTTTTTCACCTCTACTCAGGGTGGCGAAGTCGGTGATACCGAGAGCGATGCCAACCGATTGCCCGTTGTCAGGCAACTTTACTGGGCTAATTTCAACTACGAAGCTGACAAAGTATCGATTTGCGGCATCTTTGATTACCGTGACCGAACTCGGTAAAGACGGCAACTCTCTTGACCAAACAACTTTAATCTTCCCAATTTGGGCAAGATAGATTTTCTCATACTTAATTGAAAAGCCTCCTATTCTGAATCGTGCCGACTGCCTACTTTTACGCTTTTTAAACTTGGGACTGCTAACTCTCCGACCTTTTCGCTTTTCTTTGAATGAATCAAAGTAGTTCTTCCAAGCTACTCCTAAATCTGCAATTGATTGCTGAAGAGGGATGTTTGAAACTTCCGCTAGCCATCCCCGTTCTTCCGAATTTTTAGCTTGAGTAATGAAAGTCTTTTGCAAGTCTCCGTTACTCGGTAACTTCTCTGCCGAATTACACAATGCTAGTGAATCGTTCCATACAACACGACAGCAACCAAACAACTTAGCAAGACTATGAACTTGCGGAGAAGTTGGATATATGCGGTACTTATATCGTTGTTTCATAGAATTATTGTAGCAGCAAAATGATCATTGATATAAATAGATATGTTAAGAATATGACTCACTTGAATGAGGAAAGGCAAGGCGGTTGAAACCGCTGCCGACTTTTCCCCGTGTCTAAAGCCTGGGGCTTGCGTCTCGTTTTTCGGTCAGTTGTAGAGAGTGCCTCGTGCCTGACAACCGAGTGAGGTGTCAGACCCGCGATTTCTAGTGCCGGAGTGCCTCCGCGAGCAATCTTTAATTTTGTTTTGCTGCTAAAAATTGGATATCAATCTCTAGTTATACGTGGAACATAACAATCTTTACTGCTAGAGGTGGATATAACTTTAAAAGCCAATCGATATAGTTTTGATAGTTAAAGATTTTTGCCAACAGAGAGCATTTGAATTATGAAACGTTCTGATTTATCCAAAGCAATCGGTGCAGGTATTATAGCTGCTGGTTTAGCCATAGCACCAGCTCATCTCCCTGCTTCAGCTCAGACAGATACAACTGGCGGTACTACTCCCGGTACTAACAACACTACAACCACCACCACTCCTCGCTCCGATGTCTACAATGCTGAGACCGATCGCGATTTTGATTGGGGATGGTTGGGATTGCTAGGCTTGTCTGGTTTGTTGGGCTTGATTCCCCGTAAACGCGAAGAAAATGTCCGCTATACAACTACAACCAGTGATCGAGAGCCTGCGGTGCGTACTGACTACCGCTAAGAATTGAGTCTTAGTGCTGTGGGCATTATGCAGGGACAGGATGTTTTAACCTGTCTGATCGCGAATAATCATCCAAAAACCTCCATCTGTGAGGTTTTTTTGTTTGAGATGATGTGCGATCGAACGACAATAAAATTGCTTACACCTGAGATATTGTACCATTTTCCTGAATAAGCTTTCCGACCTGTTCCACAAAAAGTGAATTTTCTGGTAGGCCGTTGCTCCTAGCCTGTCAATAAAACGCTGATTGAAAAGGGTGTAATATCTCAGATCTAACCGGACTTGAAATTATTAACTTCTTCCTTTCTTCTTGCCTT
Source organism: Microcoleus sp. N9_A1 (assembly GCF_036701795.1). NCBI lineage: Bacteria > Bacillati > Cyanobacteriota > Cyanophyceae > Oscillatoriales > Microcoleaceae > Microcoleus > Microcoleus sp. N9_A1. The sequence goes on along the minus strand of NZ_JAUBRI010000042.1, from coordinate 41,273 downwards.
TTTCCTTCGCGTTCTTTGCGTCTTCGCGGTTCATTAAATAAAGACTTTTTAGACACAAAAAAACCTTAAAAAATATTTTAGCCAGAACGATCGAGTACCTCCCAAATCGCCTGCACCAACTTGTCGGGGTCTAAAGGCTTACAAATGTGCCGCTGGAACCCCGCAGCCAGGGCCTGCTGATAGTCAATTTCTCCAGCATAAGCCGTGAGGGCGATCGCCGGCACAAGTCCCCCTCGATCTGCAGGTAGAGCCCGAACCTGCCGCAGCAACATATAACCGTCGGTGTCGGGCATCCCAATATCGCTCAACAGCAGATCCGGCACAGACACAGTTAAAGCCGCCAAGGCATCGGCGGCGTTAGAAACTGCTGTCACGGTTGCGCCGCAATCCTCCAACAAAAAAACTACCAAATCTCGCGCATCAGCATCATCATCCACCGCTAACACCCGGATACCGTTGAAATTGAAGGATTTCTCCGGCGGTGTCGGTGCGGGAATTGTTTGAGGTTGCACGGGCATCAGGGGTATTCTGACTGTAAATGTCGCGCCTTTTCCTTCGCCTGCACTGTCGGATTTCACTGTGCCACCGTGGAGTTCGACGAGATGGCGGACGATCGCCAATCCTAAACCCAATCCGCCAAACTTGCGCGTGTACGTGCTGTCAGCTTGCCGGAAATAGTCGAAAACGTAGGGCAGAAAATCAGGTTCTATGCCTTTGCCCGTATCAGTTACAGTAATTTGAGCGTCCGTGTCAACCCGATCGAGCTTGACTTCGATTTTGCCTCCGGGTGGGGTGAACTTGACGGCATTTGACAGCAAATTCCAGACTACCTGCTGAAGTCGGCCAGCATCGCCCAACACCCGGCCGAGATTCGGTGCAAATTGAGCGTTGATTTGAATCGATTTGACTTGGGCCGACAAACGCACCGTTTCAATGGCGGCGGCGATCGCCCCAGCTAAATCCACAGGTACAATATTCAAGTTGACTTTGCCTTGCAGAATCCCCGACACGTCGAGCAAATCTTCGATTAGCTGGGTTTGCAGTTTGGCGTTGCGCTCGATCGTTTCTAGGGCGTAGCGCTGCTTTTGCGGTGTCAGCACGTTCGATTGCAACAGCTTTGCCCAGCCCAGAATCGGGTTTAAGGGAGTCCGCAATTCGTGGGACAAAACAGCCAAAAATTCGTCTTTGACGCGGTTAGCGCGTTCTGCTTCCTCCCTGGCAGCCTTTTCGAGGGCTAGCAGGCGTTCCCGTTCCGCTTCTGCATTCAGGCGATCGGTAATGTCGGTGTTGGTGCCAAACCAGCGCAGCAAATTGCCTTTCTCGTCGCGCACCGGCACGGCGCGGGAGAGAAACCAGCAGTACGATCCGTCTTTGCCGCGCAAGGGGAAAGTATCTTCCCAAGGTTCGCCTGTTTCAATGCAGCGCCTAAATTTTGCGACAACCCGATCGACGTGTTCCGGGTGGTGCACCTGCTGCCAGCCCCAGCCTTGCATTTCCTCTAGGGTGGTGCCCGTGTAGTCAAACCAGCGCTGGTTGTACCAGAAAATCCAGCCTGTGTCATCTGTCATCCAGGTCAACTGGGCGATGTTGTCAGCTAGAGCGCGGAACCGATCCTCGCTTTCGTGCAGATCCTGCAGAGCTCGCGCGTGCTGGATCACAGTCCAGAGGCGAGCCACCACTTCTTGCATCAGCGAAACTTCATCAATCTGCCAGTTCCGCACTGCCTGTGATGTCACCGCCAAAACAGCCACCCAGCGCCCTCCCTGAAGGCAGGGAACATCGATTAAAGCGCGAATGCCAAGACCATCGTATTTATCGGCAAAAGAGGCTGTATCCGGGTAATTAGCGATATCTGAGATGACAAGTGGTTGATTTGCTATACAGATATCTGTCAATTCTGCCGTCTTAAAGTCTGAGATTTGATAGGTGCCGGCGAGACTGGCCAAACCAGGCTGGTGCCAGTCTCGATCGACAATTGCCACTCCCGCTGCAGTATCAACTTCGTACCAGATGCAGCGATCGACCTGTAGATATTCTCCCAGACTGCTCATAGCTTCCCACAACATTTCTGCGGGATTGGAGCTTTGTGGCAAGCGGAGTTGGAGGCCCGAGAGAAACTGCTCGTTGAGTTGGTCTTTTTTGCGATCGTGAATGTCGGTATTCGTGCCGATCCACTCGACAATCTCGCCCCGTGCGTCGCGAATTGGCACGGCGCGGGACAAATGCCAGCGTTCCATTTGGTCGGAAGCCCGCCGCAGGCGGAACTCAACTTGATAAACTTGTCCGGTAATTTGACACTCTTGCCAGCGGGCAAAAGCTTCTGCAAAATCCGACGGCGGCACTACGAACTCCCAATTGTTTTGAGCGGCTTCCTCGTAAGACATTCCCAGATATTCCGACCATTTTTGATTGGCAAAGCGAAGTTCTCCGGCGGTGTCTAAATTCCAAATCAGGTGGGGCAGCGACTCAGCCAGGAAGCGGAACCGGCGGTCGCTTTCTGCTAAGCTTTCTTCGGCTTGTTTGCGATCGTCAATATCAATGCCAATCCCGGCCCATTGCAGCACCTGTCCCTCCCCGTCTTTGATGGGCACAAGTCGCGCCAAATGCCAGCGGTAGGTGTTGTCAAACCTGCGTACCCGACACTCGAATTCGTAGGCTTCTCCTGCTGCAATAGCCTTGCTGCGCGTGCCGACAACTGTTGGCAGATCCTCTGGATGAAATAATTCCAGCACCGGCACAGTCAGAGGCAATTCTGGAATCAGGCCCGTGTAGCTTAGCCAGTGCTGGTTGCAAAAATCTAACCTGCCGTCGGCGGTGTTGATCCACATTAATTGCGGGACGCCATCGGCGAGGGTGCGGTAGCGATTTTCGCTTTGCCGCAGTGCTTGTTCTATTTGCCGGCGCTCGGTTTTGTCCTGCATGATTTTCAGGAAACCTTGCACGTCGCCTGCTGCGTCGCGCAGGGGCATCACCAGCCCGCTGCCCCAAAAGCGGCTGCCGTCTTTGCGGATGTGCCAGCGCTCGTTTTCTCCCTTTCCTTCAGTCAGCGCCAAGTGCATTTCTAATTCCGGCCTTCTGGCTGCAGAGTCTTCTGGGGTGAAGATGATTCGTCCGTGCTCGCCGACGATTTCAGCTTCGGCATGGCCCAGCATTCTCTCGGCGCCTGCGTTCCAAGTGGTAAAGTGTCCGTCGGTGTCGAGGGTGAAGATGGCGTAGTCTTTGGCGCTGTCGAGAATCAATTGCAGGTGGGTTTCGCGATCGCGCAGTGCTGCTTCTGTTTGTTTGCGCTTGGTAATGTCACTGGTGAAGCCGACTATTTTGGTCACTTCACCTTGTTGATTGGGGATTAAACAGCCTCGCTCCCAAACATCGATCCAGCGCCCGTCTTCGTGCCGGACTCGGTACTCGATTTCGTAGCGCTCAGCACTTAAGATTGATTCCCGCCCGGCTTGGAGGCGCGCCAAATCGACGGGATGGATGCGTTCTCTCCACCACTCTGGTTCTGCCGGTGCATCCTCTGGGCAGACACCGACGATCGAGAACAATCCCTCGGAACGGTAAACTGAGTTTGCTGCCAGATCCCACTCAAACACCATGCCGTCGATCGCCCTTGTCGCTAGTTGAAAGCGGTTGTGGCTTTCTTGCAAATCGAGTTCGGCTTGTTTGCGATCGGTAGCATCAAATAATACTCCGATAAACCGCACTGCTTCCCCTGCGGCGTCGTAGAGATAGCGCCCGAACGCTCTCAACCAGCGGATTTCTTTGGTGTCGGCCCGGATGATGCGGTATTCGGGGGAGTAGAGCGATCGCGTTTGCCGAGCTGTTTCTATTGCCTGCAGGACTTGCTTTAAGTCGTCTGGATGCACGCAGTTTTGCCACACAGCGAAGGTTGTTTCGCCGTCCGGTACTGGTTCGCAGCCCAAAATGCTGAAATGGGTCGCCGACCAAATTATTCGATTTGTTCGCACGTCTAAATCCCAGGTTGCCATGCCTGAGCCTTCGATGGCGACGCTCAAACGTTCTTCGCTTTGTTTCAAGGCAATTTCAGTTTGTTTGCGATCGCTGATATCTGTGAGGGAACCCACGGCCCGCAAGGGATTGCCTGACTCGTCCCAAATTGCTCGCCCTCTGGCTAAAATCCATTTGTAGCGCCCGTCGGAACAGCGAATGCGGTACTCTCCGCAGTAATGTGAGGTTTCTCGATGCAAGTGCTGCTGCCAATTGCTTTGCATTCTCTCCACATCATCGGGATGAATGTAGCTCAAATATTGGCTGAAGTCCTTGACTTCTTCGGGCCCACGTTCCAAAATCTCTAAACAGCGATCGCTCACTACATAGCAATTTGTTTGCAGGTTGTGATCCCAAATGCCGTCGTTGTTGCCCTGCAAGGCTAGCTGCCAGCGTTCTTCGCTTTTTCGCAGGGCTTCTGTGGTTCGATTCGCGCGATCGACTTTTAGGGCGGCAACGGCAAAGTCTGCTAGCATCAGCCCGATCCGCAAGTCTTCAGCATCGAACTGGCCGCTATCGTGAGAGACAATCCAGATTGCTCCCAGCGGTTGATTTACGGCGTACAGCGGCAGCACTAAGGCTTCGGCGATCGGCATTCCTAGCTGCGGCAAGTCGGGGAAATATCGTTCTGGATGCAGGTAAAGCTGGGGAGTTTGCAAGTCTAGACCTGCTCCTGAAAAACGCAATGTCTGGGGTGTATTTGTTTGTTCTGCGACTTCCCAAGCACCAGCCAAGGCTTCCCAATAGAAAGTTTGTTCTGAATCTGCATTTTCTGATAGTAAGCAGACTCCGACGCTGCCTGCGCTGCACAAATCTCGCGCGATCGCCACGAGTGTTTGGAGCATGGTGCGGGGGGAGGTTGCCAGTTTTCGGGCAAGGGTTTGCAGCGCCCGATTTTCTGCGTGCAAATCGGGCGATCGAGGGGTGCGGCGCGACAGAAGCTTTGCGATCGAAATGTCGGTTAAATTAGTTGGTGGGGTTTGCCAAGGTTCCATCTATCTAGTTGTCTTGATGTCTTTCTGTCTGAGCGGGCGATCGGGCATTCTCTATAATATCAGCGCGCAATTACACCATCTGGTATATTTTATTATCTACCGACAGACATAATTTGTTATCTGTCTTTGGAATTACTTTTGAATTTTTCTGCCCGTTGATTGAGAGCGTTCCAATTTGGTAAAAAGTATTTTTTACGAGTGGAAACATCCCAAGGGTTTTATATATCTTTTTAGCGAGTAAGAGGCTCTCACGGAGAGTGAAAGCTTTCACGCTTGATGGTGGAGCATCTCTGCGGAAATTTAAAAGCGTTGTTGAGAAGTGCGATCGTCCCGCACAGCACAGTATATACATATATAGCCTTTCTGTGCTCTGGTATGAGGTACTATCCGGGATAGGGCATAGGGCATAGGGCATAGGGCATAGGGCATAGGGCTATCCTCACTTTTTTGATAACTATAGTAAGCCAGATGTGATATCAATTCCGGTTGCACTCATACACTCATACATGATTGTTGACTGTTGACTGTTGACTCGATTTTATTATTCCGATGTAACTGGAAACGATATGAAACCCCGCCATAGCTTGATTAAAAATTTTGATTTTTCCAGGACAAGACTCGCGCGCTTGTATCGTTTTGGAACCGATCAAGGAATCAATTCGCCCCCACAAAGAGATAAAATAGTATTCAAAAAAGCCTTTAATTCAGGACAGACTACCGCAGCATCCATGAGATTTTGTCCGTCTAATATTCTTTTGGCATCCCGCGCTTTATCGTAGCTCCGACGTTTCCCCTGTTCAAATATTTCTTTAATCCGATAAGAAGGTGGATTATTGTGATTGACCAGTTCAGGAAGACCGCTAGGAACCGCTCTATTACCTCCTGATATTTGCTGAATTTTTGACCAAAAAGGTAACAGCCAAGCTTCAAAGTCATGGGAAGCTGCATGGGGATAAAATTTAGGATTGTCCCCCACCCATTGTTTCATTTTATCCTTAGCATCCGCTGCATCTTTAAAATCTTTAGTACCCGTATAAACATCTGTTAATGCAATTACAGCATCATAGGCATCTCTACCAGTCAATAAATTTTCCACAACGCGCCTGAGTTTTGCTTCTTTGTGAATGCGACCTTCACAAGATATAAGCTTTAATTTTGGCATCTGCTGTCCCAGGCGTGACTTAAGAAATTCTTGCAACTTAGCCTTAAATGCCATTTCCGTTGCTCCTTCAACCAAAATAGCAATTTTCACGGTCTGCCTCCAAAAATGTTCATTGCCCAAAGCTGATCCAAGCTATAATCTTCTAACCAGTGTTCTAAGTCTATAGAGTCAGCCCAAGTTAGAGTTGTAAGACCATCTTCAGCATCACAAACTAGCACCTCGTGAGGCTTTAAAAATCGGATAAGTCTATCGGAATGAGTTGCGACAATTAGTTGAGTTCTTTTAGAAGCTTCTCTCATGGCATTCGCTAACAGTTGTAACAACTCTGGATGTAAACTAACTTCCGGCTCATCAATCAGCGTGACAGCAGTCAAATCTCGGCTTTGCAGTAGGGTGATTAACCAGAGAAACCTGAGCGTCCCTTCGGATAGTTGGTGCATATAAAAAGGATGAGAAAAATTTCTATCCTTCCAAGTCATTGCTAAAGTTCCGGCTGCTACTGGCGGAAAACTCAACCTTTCAAAATCAGGAAAAGCCGCAGCTAGTGTATCTTGGATAATTTCAAATCGATTTGGATCTGTTTCTCGCAGGTAATAGAGGCATGAAACTAAATCTTCTCCCTTGACACCGGGCAAAGTTGCAGGCCGCATAGATTGAGGTAAACGGATCGGACTTTGAGGGGAAAGATTCAACTCGCCCGCCTTATAAAAGCTACATGAAGCTAAGTGCTGCCTCAATGTTTCTGGTTCCTGATACATCTTAGGAACCTGAGCGAGTGAGCTTTCCAAACGATTGTACTGCCAGTTTGGACGTAGTAGCTTTTCATCGTCTGGACTGAAATATCTGACATCTAAACCGCGAGATTCAATATACTTAAAAGGTTGAGAAGCATGGCGATTGCGCTGTTGGATTAGAGTTTCTGAACCAATTTCATAGAATTGACCTTTGGTTGCAAGTTTCAGAGAATAGTTAAGCGGTTCCTGATTCTCTATAGGCATTGATAAAGAGATTGACACGCTATCAGCCCGGTCTAATGTTACCATCTGAGTTAAACCGCCCAACTCTGAAATTTTGGACTGTAACTGACCGTTGGCTGATGCTGCTAAAAGTGAGAATATTTCTAAAAAAGAACTTTTGCCAACACCGTTAGCACCAATCATCACAGTCAGGGGTCGCATTTCCACTTCTGCCGAAAAAAAACGGCGAAACCCCTCGATCTTTAAGCTATCAAATGCGTTCATAACTTTTGCCCTTGAGCTTAGAGAATTGTAATATGCACAATATTATTCCAGAATCGCGCTTTTTTCCCTATGAGTTGGGACTTGACCTACATTTGCATTCTTTTTGAACGGTGTAATTAAAAATTAAGAATTAAAAATCAAAAATTGTTCTAATCCGTGTCAAAATGAGTCTAAGAAATTTTCTGAGTTGGAAAACTAACGATGAGTGTAAATTCTAAATTGCAGCGCGCATTTGAGCAAGGTCGCGCCCTGAAAATTATCAGCGGTTTAAATAACTTTGATGCCGCCAACGTTGCGGCTGTCGTCAAAGCAGCGGATCTCGGCGGTGCTTCCTTTGTCGATATTGCTGCCGATCGAGATTTGGTATTGATGGCAAAACTGTTGACAAATCTGCCAATTTGTGTATCGGCTGTGGAACCGCAAAAGTTTGTGGCTGCGGTAGAAGCTGGGGCTGATTTGATTGAAATTGGCAACTTTGATGCTTTCTACGCACTAGGCCGCCGCTTTGAAGCTGAGGAAGTTTTGGAGTTGACTCGCGAAACTCGATCGCTATTTCCGAACATCACTCTTTCTGTCACAGTTCCCCACATTCTGACACTCGACAAACAAGTGCAGTTAGCAATTGAATTAGTCAAAGTTGGGGCTAATATCATCCAAACCGAAGGTGGCACCAGCGCCCAACCAATTCACGCCGGCACATTGGGATTAATTGAAAAAGCAGCGCCTACTTTGGCAGCAGCCTTTGAAATTTCCCGCGCCGTATCCGTCCCCGTACTCTGCGCTTCTGGTATCTCCAGCGTCACCGCACCCCTCGCTATTGGAGCGGGTGCTGCGGGTGTTGGCGTCGGTTCTGCTGTCAGCCAACTTAATAGCGAAGTGGCGATGATCGCGGCTGTTCGCAGTTTGGTTGAAGCTTTGGCTTTGGTTTCGCGATCGCACTTTGCGGCTTCAATTTAATTAAGAAGGTAGAAGGTAGAAGGCAGAAGGCAGAAGGTAGAAGGCAGAAGGCAGAAGGTAGAAGGCAGAAGGCAGAAGGCAGATTTTTCCTATCCCCCACTCTCCCCTTCTCCCCTTCTCCCCCTCTTCCCCTCCCCCACTTTTCCACTTTTCCACTCTTCCTTAATAATAGAGAAACCACACGGCATAATCATCTAATAACTGATTGTTTCGGGAGATCACATCAACTGATTCTAACTCGAATAAAGGCAACATAAACTTTTGGCGATCGCCGACGCGCTGCACTTCCACAAATATGCCTTCTTCCTGAATCTCAAAATCCTGTAACCGATTAATTGTGAAGTTATCAGTATAAGAAGGTTGAGTTTTTTTGAGTCGTGCATATTCTTTTTTACTGCCAGAACCCATTGTATATTCTTCTTCCCATTCAAACTCTTCTATGCCGGTAACGTGGCACGGAAGTTGAATGTTTTGCTTGATGTACTCTAGATATTTGATTGAGTTTTTTAGGGTGCAATCAATATTTTTCGAGCCCAAAACTTTGCTCATTTTAGTTTCAAATTGCTTGGTCTTAAATGGGAGATTTTTGTCGAGCTCCGCTAACATTTCTGGATCGAACCCCGATCTCAATTCTGATAATTCCTCCAGCAGGCTCTGAAAGTCGTTTAGCGGTTTCGGTCTTCTGCCTGCTACAATGGTTTCATCAAGCTGAACTGGAGGAAGTTCGGATTGTGAAGGAAGGGATTTGCTTGGATCGGGGCGATCGTCCAATTGAGATTTGTTAACTTTAGACTTGTTAACTTTAGGCTGGTTAAGTTTAGGCTTGTTAAATTTAGGCATCGCTCGGTCTCGCTGGATCGGTTTATCAATAAAGTATATCTTGGCAGAAGTACATTCGTGTCTGATAGGAGGAAGCTATTATGCAACTACTGAAATCGCCTGATGAATCGCCAGTCTATCAAGGACAATTCGGCGAGTTTACGGTTACTCAAAACGATCGCACGGGAGTGTTGATTTACCGCGCTGGATTGGGCGTGGCGGCGCTGTGTTTTGCGATCGGCACTACTCTGGTGCTGCAACAGGGCGACAACCCGATGGCAATCCAAGCTGTAACGCCTGTTTTTGCTTGTTTCTGGATAGCTTTAGGCGTCAGCTTGGCAACTATTCACATTTACATGATTGCGCTGCACCGAACACTACAGGCGTTTTGGGCGATCGGCGGCGCAGCAGCATTGTTTGTCGCCCTACAAAGCAGCCAACCTTTAGCTTTAGCAGTGTACGAACATCCCGCCACGTTGTGGGGAATTGGCTTTACTTTTGCCGCCTTAAATGGCATTTTTTTTAAGGAAGCATTCTGCTTTAATCGCCTCGAAACTAAGTTTTTGACTCCGGGAGTTCCTCTCTTAATTTTAGGACATATTTTTGGCTTTTTGTCAGCGGAAAATGAACAGTTTTTGCTGGCTATTTGGGCCGTTTTGTTTATCATCTTTGCTGTGCGTAAGTTTTTTCAACCGATGCCGCAGGATATCGGGGATAAAAGCGTTTTTGAGTATCTGAAACACCAATAATTTGGGAATGAGGCATTGGGAATGGGGCATTGGGCATTGGGAAATTCTCTCAGTTTTCCACTATTTCCCTCTTCCCCAGTCTCGCCGAATCTGCCTCCATACCCGAAAAAATCTAGATCGATTTAAAATGAGAATTCGTCTAATTCGCCGCCGAGAAATGTGGGCAGTTACCAGGGAAGTCTGGGTAATTGCTATGATGGGATTAATAATTGCAATGCTCTTAATTATCACAAATATCCATCCGTTTTTGGCGGTAAATGCGCCGATTAAAGCAGATATATTGGTTGTCGAAGGCTGGTTGCCGGATTATGCGATCGAAAGTGCGATCGCCGAATTCAAAAAAGGCGAATACCGCCAATTAATTACCACAGGAGTTCCTTTAAGTAAAGGCTTCTATCTCGCTGAATATAAAAATTATGCCGCACTAACTGCCGCGACTTTTATTGCGCTAGGATTTGATAAAAACCAAGTAGTAGCAGTACCAGCAGCGAGTGTGGTGAAACACCGCACTGCTGCTTCTGCGATCGCACTTCGAGATTGGTTTTCTACTTCAGGTTTAAAAGTTAACTCAATTAATCTTTATTCCTTTGGCCCTCACGCCCGCAGAAGTTGGATTGTATTTAAAGAAGTGCTGAATCCTGAGATTAAAGTCGGGATTATAGCGGCGGAACCACAAGATTACAATCCTCAAGAATGGTGGAAATCGAGCGAAGGTTTTCGGACAGTAATCGGAGAAATTATTGCTTATATTTATGCCCGTTTTGTCGATTGGAAAGCTTAGCCATTCTTTTCAACTCTTTCTCTTCTTCCCTTCGCATTCTTTGCGCCTTCGCGGTTCGTTAAAAAAAATCTATATCCCAACCCACAATGATAAAATCATTCTCAGATAAGTTGAGGGCAACTCGTTGTTAGAAGAACGCGCTTACTGGTTAGCATGGTCACAAATTAACGGTATCGGGCCGATTTTGTTGCAAAGATTGCACCAAAATTTCAATAGTTTGGCAGAAGCTTGGACGGCAAAACCAGTAGATTTAATGCGAATCGAAGGGTTTGGCAAGCAGATAATTGAAACCATTTTGCAAGAACGCACTAAACTCAATCCCGAAGAATTTATCGAAAAACATCTTATAAAAAATCCCTGTTTTTGGACGCCTGCAGATCCAGATTATCCCCGCTTATTATTGGAAATTCACAATCCGCCACCAGTGTTGTATTATCGTGGTTTAGTTGATGTAAAAGAGAATCAAGGAATTACGCCGACGGTGGCAATGGTTGGTACTCGCAGCCCTTCGGAATACGGCAGAAGGTGGACTCGCAAAATTAGTACGGCTTTGGCTAAAAGCGGTTTTACTGTGGTTTCGGGATTGGCGGCGGGCATTGATACAGAGGCTCATATAGGCTGTTTGGAGGCGGGAGGAAGGACTTTCGCCGTAGTGGGGACGGGAGTAGATATTGTATATCCCAAACAAAATGAGAGGTTGTGCGATCGCATTTTGCAGCAGGGATTGGTAATTAGCGAATATCCGGCGGGTACTCAACCGAATAAAACTAATTTTCCGCGCCGAAATCGGATAATTGCTGGCTTAAGTCGCGCTACAATCGTGATAGAAGCTCCGCACAAATCGGGTGCTTTAATTACTGCTTATCAAGCTAATGATTTTTGTCGGGATGTGTATGTTTTGACGGGCAGATTGGATGATGAGCGTTCTTTTGGATGTTTGGAGTTGCTGAGTAAAGGTGCTCATCCGATTCTCCCGAATAGTGATCGACTGTTAAGCGAAGACAGGTTGTTGGAAATGCTCGGAGCTATGCCAAAATTGGATAGCGCGCAGCAGTTGTCGCTGTTTCCCCCAAATCCGACGGTTGAAAAGCAAGGGCCGCCGTTGGAGCCGGAATTGGCTAAGGTGTTAAGTGCTCTGGGTTCTGGGCCGAATTCTCTTGATACAATTGTGGAAGCAGCGGGATTGCAAGCGGGAACGGTTTCTGGTATTCTTTTGCAACTGGAATTGTTGGGATTAGTTTCGCAGTTGCCGGGAATGCGATATCAGCGATGCTGATGTGAAAATGTTAGATACTCGGCGGTTGAAACCGCGTCTTGTCAGACCAAATCCGCCGACGCGGATTGAAGAGAGGACTCTGTATTTCTGATTGGTGTTTAAGTCTCGATCCCCCTAAATCCCCCTTAAGAAGGGGGACTTGAAGAACCCTATTGTCCCCCCCTTTTTTAAGGGGGGTTAGGGGGGATCTGCCAGACTATTAAAACAAGTGATTGAATCCAACTCAATCTTAAATCAATCCGAAATTGGCAGCGCTAATACTGCTAGCAGAAACTCCACTGAGAGAAGCTAAAATTTCCCCAGTTTGTGCAAACCGAATTAAAGTAGCCGCGCTATCTTGACTAATCGCCAACTGCGAGAAATCCAGCCCGCTACCCAATACTAACAAGTCTTGACCGAGTTCAAAATCTGCGATCGTATCAGTACCGGAATTGGTAGAGAGTAGGAATTTATCTACTCCCATTCCTCCTATCAAACTATCCATTCCCAAACCGCCCGTCAGCAAATCATCTCCCTTACCTCCGTAAAGCATATCGTTGCCATCATCGCCATTCAAAATGTCAGCACCGCGATTGCCAAACAAGGCATCATCACCGCTACTTCCGACCAAAGTATCGCTACCTTTGCCACCGAAAACAGTGTCATTTCCCAGAGTTCCATCGAGGGAATCATTGCCCCTCATGCCCATCAATACATTATCCGCGCTGTCGCCAATCAGGATATCGTCGCCATTTGTACCGAGAATTGCATTCGGGGAATTGCTGCCCAAATCAGCATCGCCACTGACAACAGGAGTCGCAAGGCCAACTGGTAAAACTACTGCTTGAATTCTGCTATCTAAAGCAGCACCGGTATTCTCAGTAACTACCAGGGAAATTGGTTTATTTCCTGTACCAACTTCTTTGAAGTCTTGAGTTGTTGGGCCTAAAGCTACTTGTTGGAGGCGGGCAAGTGATTCAGGAATTGATGTTGCTGTTGGGTTAGAGACAGCGGCATCAATGCGTTGATTGGCTGTTGCCATTACTGTCGCTGCTTGCGATGTAATTTGGGTGATTTGTTGACTGTTGAAACTGGGGTCAATTTGCTGAATTTTTGCGGCAGCTTGCTGAATGATTGGTTCTAAGGCTGCTGCGTTGCTGAGGTTTAAGATTGTACTGGATTGAATTCGCTCGGTAATTGAACTGACAACAGCTTTGACAATATCGGTATTGAGTGCACTGGAAGCGCCGTCAATCAAAGCGCTGGTTTGGGTGATGAAGTTTTGGACTTTCACCATTGCGGATAAGACTTGGACTCCGCCTGGTAAATTTTGGTTGGTGGCTGCGATCGGATCTAAGCTAGTTAGGTCAACTTCAGTGGGGAGTCCAAGGGCGGCTTTGACTAAAGATTGCGCTTCTTCTGGTTCAATTCCTTTGTCGGTTAAGTCGGCGACTAAGGTGGTTAGGAGGGTGACTACACTAGAATCGGGCGGTGCGGTGACTGGTGTTTCTAGGGGTAAGCCGGTGGCGGTGTCAGTGCCTCCTGTGGCTACTAGATTGCCTTCTGATGGGTCGATTTCTCCGTTTTTGTTGGTGTCGAATGTCTCGAAGGGGATGTTGAGATTGAATTCACCATTGCTGTCAGTGGTGGTGGATGGTTCGTTGGTGTCAAGGACGCCATTTTTGTTGGCGTCTAGGAAGAGAGTTGCACCGTTTATGTAGCCGTCAATAACTACGCCGGTGCAACTAAATGTCAGCAACATACCCTGAAATGGACGTGTAAGGTCATTGTCGCTGACACTAAGACCCGCCCTGTCTGTTGCTGTTAACTTGATTGTTAACTGCTGCAGTTTAGGACTTGTGCCGCTGAGTGTGCGGGTATCTGGGTTGAAAGTGAGCCAACTTGGCAGGGGACTGCCGTCCATCAGAGTTGCTGTGTAGGTCAGTTGGTCGCCCGGATCGGGGTCAGTGAACGTGTTTTCTGGGAAGGTGTACTCGAAGGTTGATGAGTTGCTCGACTGGATGTACTGGTAATGCCACGGGGTTGTATCGGGGCCGTAGTTGAGGACAGGCGGGTTGTTGGCGACTGTAAAACTGCCTTCTGTGGCAAACTCTGAACCTGCCCAAGCAGCATCAATTGCCTGTACGCTCCAGTAATATGTCTGATCTGGAGACAAATCTTTGAGCTGCCACTGGGTGTTTTGATTGGCATTACCTAGCCCTACAACTTGCCGAGTTCCGTCATTGAGAGACATCGGGGCGAGAATGTCACTGCCCCCTGGTGTCGTGCCAACTCGCAGGTTGTAGCTTAAACCATCGGCAGGAGTTTGAGCATCAGTTGCTTTGTTCCAGTTGAAAGTGACATTTCGGCCAGAAGGCTCAGCCGACAGCCCTGTGGGTGCAGTGGGAGGAGTGTTCGCGATCGCAGTATTGCTGCGGTACACTTGGTTGCCCAGCAAAATATCCAATTTGCCGTCACTGTCGTAGTCTCCCCAAGCTCCAAAACCGGCGCCAGTCAGTCCAGCACTGATATCTTCGCTAAAGCCGCTGCCTGTGTTCCGGTAAACTTTGCTGTAGAACTTGTCCTCCAATTCGCTGTTGAGCAAAATATCCAATTTGCCGTCGTTGTCGTAGTCTCCCCAAGCTGCAAAACTGCCACCGGGCAAGACGGCTGTATTGTCTTCGTTAAAGCCACTGCCTGTGTTCCGGTAAACTTTAGTGATGTTGCCAGAATCTGAATTACCCGCGAGCAAGATATCCAAATCGCCATCATTGTCATAGTCTCCCCAAGCAGCCGAACCATTAGAAACACCGGGCAAAGCGAAAGCTTCGCTAAACCCACTGCCAGTATTGCCAAACACCTTGGTTATTTTGCCGGAAAGACTATCGCCCGTTAGCAGGATGTCGAGTTTGCCGTCCTTGTTGTGGTCTCCCCATGCTGCTGAACCGTTGAGAACACCCGGGAGTTGGGCAGTAATATCTGGCGTAAAAACAATATCGCTCTTCCCAGTATTGCGGTACAGTAAGCTTGCGTTTTCCAGGGTGCTATACGTACCGTCTGCATTTTCATTCGTGATACTTTGTGTGGTGGCATTCAGGAGATCGAGTTTGCCGTCGTTGTTGTAGTCTGCCCACGATTGGGAGCTATCAACGGAACTTCTCTGTTCCGAGTTGAATACATTCTCGTTGCTACCAGTGTTGTCGTAGATTTTCAGATAGTTTGGTATGTCGTTCGTTTGAGCCTGACTTTGCAATTGGTTTGTTTGTAAGGCAAAATTGAGCTTGCCGTCGTTGTTGTAGTCTCCCCAAGATGCCGTAGGAGCTAACTCCAAACCTGTGTTGCCACTTTCAGCAGTAAATGTACTGCCTGTGTTCCGGTACAGCCAAGTGCTCTTGAAGCTAAAACTGCTACCGAGTGTGCTAAGTAGCTGAGGAGCGCCCGACGCGATAAAATCCAGTTTCCCATCACCGCTGTAGTCTCCCCAAGCGCTAATCGCTCCGCCGTTGAAATCATTCGAGATTTCCGTCTTGATTTTGTTGAAAGTGTAACTGCGTTCGAGATTAGTCACGCTGACATCTTGAGGATCGAGACCTGAGTACACAAAATTTGGAAAAAAGCCACCACTGTCAGCAAAGTCGTTGCTTATAGCCGGGTCGAGGATAATGTTGTAGGGACGATCGCCATCGGATTGATTATCGTTAATACCCTTGATTGTGACAGTCTGAGCTATATCCCAATTATCAGGAGTGAACTTCAGCGTCGATACTGAAACAGTTCCTTCTTCCGTGTTGTCACTGCTGACTGGGATGAAAACATCAGCCATAGGTTGCTGAGTCAACACAACACTGAAATTAGCAGTGTCGCCTGCTTCTGTTGTAGTCAACTCGCTTGTTGGCCCAACGACAATCTGAGGATATTGATTGTAGGGATAGTCGGCATAAACGAGCATATTGGTGAGACTGACATCAGAGGCATCTAGACCTGAGTATTTGCTGTCAGTGCTGATCGCAGGGGCGGTAACGATCGTGTAAGGTCGGTTAGCAGCAGAGATAGTACCATCCTCTCCTTTTACCGTTACCTCCTGGGGAATATTCCAGTTGTTAGGTGTAAAGGTAACTCCTGGAGTGGAGAGACTACCTTCTGTTGGATTTTGAGGAGAAACATTCAAACCGATCGTAACAGGAGCCGTGGGCGGGCTATTAAGTGCGAGGGTAAATTTGGCTTTGCCACCTGTTTTAGTGGTGATTAATCCGTTGGTGGGGGAGACGGTGATGCCTGGGCCACCCGCCACTAGATCGACAGTTCCGCCAGATTGAGGTAGATCGTTAGATTTCGGTAATCCGATCGGGAATATGTTTGGGTTGCCTGTTCCTGTAGTGACTGGCGGTTGCGGATTGACGATGACTGGTGGCTCGACGACTACTGGTGGCTCGACAACTACTGGCGGCAGCACAGGCGGCTCGACAACTACTGGCGGCTCGACAACTACTGGCGGCAGCACAGGCGGCAGCACAGGCGGCTCGACAGGTGGCTCGACAGGTGGCTCGACAGGTGGCAGCACAGGCGGCTCGACAGGTGGCAGCACAGGCGGCAGCACAGGTGGCAGCACAGGCGGCAGCACAGGTGGCAGCACAGGCGGCAGCACAGGCGGCAGCACAGGCGGCAGCACAGGCGGCAGCACAGGCGGCAGCACAGGCGGCTCGACAACTACTACCGGATCGACAGGCGGCTCGACAACTACTGGCGTCGGCGGTACATCGTTATCAGCGATCGCCACTGTCACGCCCGGAATCCCGATCGCACTATACTTACTATCAGCACTCGCAGCCGTATGAGAAATACTGCCTGTATGATTTCCTTCAACAACCGCATCGTTTGTAGCCGTTACAGTCACTACTTTCGCGACATTCCAGTTAGTAGAGTCGAAGGTAACATCAGCGATCGCATTAATTTCACTGCCATTCGCAAAACTAACCGTCACAGGTGCCGTGGGCACAGAAGTTAGTGTGAGGCTGTACGTCCCAGTAGCACCGCCTTCGGTAGCAGTTGTACTCGTTGGTGAAATACTCACACCTGCGGTATCGTTGTCAGCAATCGTGGCAGTCACAGGAGAAATCGTCAGCGCATTATACTTGGTATCGGCGCTGGCAGAAGTGTGAGCTATCGTGCCGCTGCGGCTTCCTTGGGCTATGCTATCGTCGATCGCACTAACAGTGACAGTCTGATCCACATTCCAGTTAGTGCTGTCAAAAGTAATTGGGGCGATCGCATTTATTGGCTCCCCTGTAGTGAAACTAACCGTCACAGGTGCGATCGGCTGGGATTTTAACTTAACCCTGTACGTGCCATTAGCACCGCCTTCGGTAGCAGTTGTACTCGTCGCTGAAATAGTCACGCCTGCGGTATCGTTGTCAGCAATCGTGGCAGTCACAGGAGAAATCGTCAGCCCATTATACAAAGTATCGGTACTGACAGAAGTGTGAGTAATCGTGCCGCTGTGGGTTCCTTCGGCTATGCTGTCCTCGATCGCACTAACAGTCACATTTTGAGCAACATTCCAATTAATGGGGGTGAAAGTCAGAGGTGCGATCGCACTAATTTGAGTACCCGCGTCAAAATTAATCGTAACGTTGGCAGCAGGTGCGGTAGTCAAAACCACGCCGTAGGTAGCCGTTGCACCGCCTTCAGCAATATTTGTACTGCCTGCCGATTGCACGATCGACACACCCGGACTATCGTTATCAGTAATCGATGCCGTCACATCGGGCATCGCTTTGGCGTTATAACTCGCATCGGTACTGGTAACTGTGTGAGCGATCGTGCCGCTGTGGGTTCCTTGTGCTAAATTGTCGTCGATCGCACTAACAGTGACAGTTTGATCGACATTCCAGTTAGTGCTGTCAAAAGTAATCGGTGTGGCGATCGGGCTAATTGCATTGCCAGTATTAAAGCTAATATTAACGGGTGCCGTCGGTTGCGAAGTTAGCTTGACGTTGTAACTGCCAGTTGCACCGCCTTCTGTAGCAGTGATGTTCGTAGGTGCAATGCTGAAACCGGCAGTATCGTCATTTGTGATGGTAGTTGTCGCAGTTGCAGCAGTAAAGGTAGGTGTCGGCCCCGGTGCAACAGGATTCGACAGCGTAACCGCAACAGTTTCGTCGGGTTCTACTAATCCGTCGCCTAACACATTTAAAGTGATAGTTTTAGATGTTTCCGCTACCGCAAAATTGATTGTGCCACTAATACCCGTTGCCCCAGAAGTGCCAGCGATGTTGTTGTAGTCGCTGACGTTTGTAGCAGTTCCTCCAATTGTATAATTTACGCTACTTGCTACACCCGTGCCGCCGCTGCGAGTCACGGTAAAAGTCAGAGGAGTTGTGCCGCTATTACCTTCAGGAATGCTGGCAGTATCGGTGGCTACAGCATAAGAAACAGTACCGTTAGCAGCAATAGTTAGTGTTGTTTGTTTTGCTGTACCGGCAACGCCACCGGTGATTGTGCCCAAGTTGAGGATTGCGGTTTCGGCGTTCTCAGGGAGATTGTCAGGTTTGATAGTAACTGCAACATTCTGGGTGAGTGTGTCACCTGTTGCGCCTGCGGGGAATGTAATCGAGGTAGGGGAAAAGGCGTAGTCTGAATTTTCGGTGGCTGTGCTGCTGAGGTCGATCGCAATTGGTACAACTACATCGCCCAAGGGAGTGCCGCCGCTGAGGGTGACGGGAATATTAACTACTGTGTCTGTTGTTCCTTCTGTACCGCTGTAAGTGGCACTACCAAAATTAACTGTATTGGGTGTATTTAGCAGAATCGAAACGTTGTTAGTCCAATAGTTCGACGTGGCTAGGTCAAGATTCCCATCCGCATTCAAGTCTGCCGCAGTGACAGTCCAGGGATTTGACCCCAAGCTATAGTTGGCGGCAGGGCTAAAAGTACCAGTGCCTGTCCCCAACAGAACCGAGAGGTTATTAGCAACAGGGGTCGAGCTGCTAACACCGTTCGCTGTAGCTAAGTCAATTTTGCCGTCTGCGTTAAAGTCACCTACTGTCACGGAACGAGGCCCTGTCCCCACAGGAAAGTTAGTGTTAGCCCCAAAGCCACCTGTGCCATTCCCCAAGAGCACGGATACATCATTAGAACCTTCGTTGGCCGTGGCTATGTCAGGGTTGCCATCCCCATTAAAATCTTGCACAGCAACAGAATAGGGGTTTGTCCCCACACTAAAACTACTGGCAATGCCAAAGTTCCCCGTGCCTGTCCCAAATAGGATCGAAACATTGTTTGAGGTAAAGTTCGCCGTAACTAGGTCAAGTTTTCCGTCTTTGTTAAAGTCGCCTACAGCTATAGACTGGGGTCGTGTCCCGTCGATCATCCAGTCCGCCCTACTAGGAAAGATACCTGTACCTCCCCCTAACAGAATAGAGACATCGTTTGAGTCACTGTTGGCTGTGGCTAGGTCAATGTTGCCATCTCCATTGAAGTCGCCGGACGTAACTGACCAAGGACTCGACCCGACGTCCAAGTTGGTAGCTGTACCAAAACTGCCTGTCCCTGTTCCTAACAAAATTGAGACGTTATTACTCAGCCAGTTGGCAACGGCTAGGTCAAGCTTGGTGTCTCCATTAAAGTCTGCTACCGTGACAGCAAAGGCAGCAGTTTGTCCCACAGGAAAATTAGTGGGACCACTAAAGCTGCCTGTACCTGTCCCTAGTAGGATAGAAACGTTGTTATCGGCACGATTCGCCACGGCTAAGTCAGGCTTGGTGTCGCCGTTGAAGTCTCCTACGCCGACGAATTGCGGTTGATTCCCCGCGCCAAAATTAGTCTCCGCACCAAAAGTATTCAAAACATATTCGTAACCTGCTAATACTTCTGGTGCAAATACCAGCGGCGTTTCTATTTTCCCGGTTCTGACTTCCAGTTCCCAGTCGCCGCCTTTGGCTACACTTCCCGTGAGGTTTTTGGAAGCTGCAACCGATGCCCCGGTTAACTCACTCAAGCGTTTGACAAATGCTTTACCTGTCTCGCCTGCTGCTACTGAGCACCCGTACAAGAGGATATTAGGTCCATTTTTGCCGATCGAGTCGGTTCGTGGCGAAAACCACTGCTGTAGAGAATCCCGATCGCACTCTATATCATCTAAACTCAAGCTACCGTCGCCGAGTTGCAAGCTGCCGGGAGCACCGTGAGAAACTATGTGAATGCTGTCAATATTGGTACGAAGAGCTAAAATTTGAGTAATTTGGTTGATCGCATCCCGGTTCCCATCCAAAACCACTACTTCCGTACCCGGTGTTACCCCCGCGACTAAACTTTGATAATTTTCAACTTGAGTGTCGATAAAGGCGATCGCACTTCCTGAAACTTGATTATTTAAATTTAGCATAATACACCTACTGGGGGTTAAAAAAAGACAATGATTTCCCTGTTTCGCGACTTGCATCCGAAACTCTTTCTGAAGGTTATAGCAACCATAACTGTTTTTTAAGATACTTTATATAAAGTTTTCCGTAAAAACACTTATTTAATTAAAGTTTTGATAAAGATGGGGATATTTATTAAGTAATATTGCGGAAGAGCTAGCGCGAGGTGGATGCAATAACACAAAAACAATTCAATCGCAAGTGTAATGAGACTGAGATATTAAGAGCGGGATTTTTGATACATATGTGCGATCGGGTTTATGTATGCTTTTAGCGCGGGACTGACGCACGGGTGGTCAGAAACCGGGTTTTTGCCCAGAAGACGCGTTACAGCCCGCAGAAACAGGAAAAAACCCGGTTTCTTGGCTTTTGATGCGTCCTGAACCGACCAAATTATTTAAGGGCGATCGCACTTACTTCAAACTCCCATCTATCCCTGCCAAAATCCTCTCAGCCTCCCCGCACAAAGCCGCGTGACAGCAACCGTTACTCGCCAACAATCCCCCCCACTGACTGACATCTCCCCGGTTATATTGCAAAGCAGAACCGTCAAAACGAGTAAATCGGCCGCCCGCCTCCGTCAAAATCAATTCCGGCGCCGCCAAATCCCAATCCTTCGGCGCAGACTTTCCCGAAAGCGCAATATAAACATCAGCCTTTTGTTCGACAATTGTGGCTATTTTGCAGCCGATGCTACCGACAGCCAGTTGATTTTGGCAGGGAAATTTGTGCAATAGTTGATTTAGGCGATCGCCTCGGTGACTGCGACTGGTTACTATAGATAAATCTGCCACTATATTTCGCGCCGAAACCTGCAATTTGACCGCAGAACCGTCCCGACTTTCCCCAAAAGCACCCGCATCGCGGATTGCGTAATAAATCTTTTGCTGTTGGGGCCAAGCTACAACTGCCAATACCGGTCTTCCCTCGAAGGCTAAAGCAATGTGAACAGCAAATTCACCTGTCCTATCAATAAAATCTCGCGTTCCATCCAAAGGATCAATAATCCAAACCCAACTTTCAGGTAAGGGAATTTGACCGTTTTTTTCTAAATAAGATTTGTAAGTTTCTTCACTGAGATAGCCAAATTCTGCATTCCCTAAAGCCGACTGCAATTCGTCGAGAATGTAAGAATTGACAGCGACATCTGCCGCAGTAACTGGGCCGTCTTTTTTCTCTTGAATGTCTAAGTTTGGAGTATTGGAATCCTGCCGATAATAGGATTGTAGGATATCTGCTGCGCCCCAAGCCGCCGCCCGCGCAATTTCGCTTAACTTTTCAAGATTTTTCATTGTTTAAACCGCAGGTAAACGCTGATACAAGTACAAAGAAACTATGATAATTAACCCAATTTGTAGATACTGTGTTTTTTTTTCCTTACCTATTTAATGAGTCCTCAACTGTTAAGTAGGTGGGTACAAATAAACATTAGATGGGGAGGGCGGGTTTTGCCTTGATCAACTGGCTGGTATCATAGATTTTTAGCTAAACCCGCCCCTACAAGATACTATTGTTTTTTGGCAATGACCTACTTAGTAAAGCAAGATACTCGCTTTATTGTAAGATATTTACACTAACTATAAGGAGCATCGAAAATAATGCGAATTTTAATGATGGGCGGTACTCGGTTTATTGGGGTTTATCTTACTAAGATTTTAGCAGCACAAGGGCATGAGGTGGTGTTGTTTAACCGGGGCAATAAGCCTGTGCCGGTTGCGGGGGTGAAACAGATTTTGGGCGATCGCACAAATGTCGAACAATTGCAAGAAAAATTATCGGCGGTTGAGTTTGATGCGGTTTTTGACAACAATGGTCGGGAACTGAGCGATACAAAGCCCTTAGCTGAGATATTTAAAGGGCGGGTGCAGCACTTTGTTTACATGAGCTCTGCGGGGGTTTATTTGAAATCCGATCAAATGCCTCATATTGAAGGGGACGCTACCGATCCCAAAAGCCGACATTTGGGTAAGTGCGACACGGAAAATTATTTGGCCGAGTCCGGTTTGCCTTGGACTTCGATTCGCCCGACTTACATTTATGGCCCTCAAAATTATAACGATTTGGAGGCTTGGTTTTTCGATCGCATTGCGCGCGATCGCCCGATTCCGATTCCTGGTAACGGGATGCACTTCACGCAGTTAGGGCATTGTCAGGATTTGGCGGTGGCAATGGCGGCGGTTTTGGGCAACTCCAGGGCGATCGGGCAAATTTATAACGTTTCGGGCGATCGATTTGTCACCTTTGACGGTTTAGCCCGCGCCTGCATCCAGGCGATCGGCAAATCGCCCGATGCTATCAAAATTGTACACTACGATCCGAAACAATTTGACTTCGGTAAAAAGAAAGCTTTCCCGATGCGATTGCAGCACTTTTTTGCCTCAGTTAATAAAGCTGTTACCGAGCTTAACTGGCAACCGGAGTTTGACTTAGTGTCGGGATTGAAAGATTCATTTCAGAATGATTATGTAGTTTCGGGAAGGGACAAAGCAGAGATAGATTTTTCAGTTGATGATGAGATTTTGAAGGCTGTTTAAAGTAAAATAGGACTTACTCGCGCTCACATCAGAAACCCGGTTTCTTCGTATATTTATCGTTATTTGGCAAAACTCGTAGAAACCGGGTTTCTAGCCCATGCGCCTAAACCATGTTAAATAAAAGTAAAGTGCGCCCATAAGCACCCTACGCATCTGAACTTTCAAAGCAAAGATGATTCGCCGACGACTTTACCACTTGTCGGCAGCATCTACTGGTATTTTGACAGAGTTTCTGCTGTAAAGCCGATCGCAAATTAGTTAAACTGAATCAAATGCAAAACCTCTCCCCCAACCCTTGTTTTATTCCGAAAGGGGAGAAAAACTCGGAAATATCAGGTAAATTTCATGCTTGGAATAACACTCGGCACGCGCTACAGCATTATCCGTCACTTGGGAGGCGGCGGATTTGCTCAAACTTATTTAGCTGAAGATAAGCAACTACCAGGTAATCACCTTTGCGTCGTCAAGCAGCTTAAACCTCAAGCAACCGATCCCGAAACTCTACAAATAGCAAGACGTTTGTTCGATACGGAAGCACAGGTTTTGTACAAGTTGGGAAATCACGATCGCATTCCCCAACTTTTTGCTTACTTTGAAGAAAATCAAGAGTTTTATCTCGTTCAAGAATTTATCGAAGGCCACGATTTAAGTCAAGAAATTACGCCCGCTTCTCCGGGAAATGCCGGAGGGATGAAGGAAGATCAAGTTATTTGTATATTGCAAGAACTTCTGGAAATTTTAGATTTTGTACACCAGCAAAATGTAATTCACCGTGATGTCAATCCCCGCAATATCCTGCGCCGAAATCGAGATAATAAGTTAGTGTTAATTGACTTCGGTGCAGTCAAGGAAATTACTACTCAAATTACTAATCCTCAGCCCAAGAATAGTTTGAGCGTCAGCATCGGTACTCCCGGTTATATGCCCAGCGAACAATCTCATGGCAATCCGAAACTCAGCAGCGATATCTATGCCACAGGTGCGATCGCAATTCAGTTTCTCACGGGCATAAATCCCCACCAAATGCCGAAAAATTCCGATACAGAGGAAATTATTTGGCAGGATAAAGCATCCGTCA
Organism: Microcoleus sp. N9_A1; assembly: GCF_036701795.1. NCBI lineage: Bacteria > Bacillati > Cyanobacteriota > Cyanophyceae > Oscillatoriales > Microcoleaceae > Microcoleus > Microcoleus sp. N9_A1. Next base: position 17,274 of record NZ_JAUBRI010000042.1, on the reverse strand, counting down.
GTCCTGAATTTGCGAAGATTTTAGATCGGATGGTAAAGTACGATTTTCGGCAGCGTTATTCGAGTGCGGGCGAAACGCTGCAAGCTATTAAAGAGTTGCAAAATTCTTTCAGCGGTACTATTCCGGTATTGCCTCCGGTTCGTGCTGTGAATAAGCCGCCTAAACCGCGAAGAAAATTGTATTTTAAAATATTGGCGATCGCCAGTTTGATTGGCATAACTATTATAGCATCAATTTATGGTGTAAATACTTTTAATTCAGCGAATGCAACTGACCTGCACAACCGAGGCATTACTCTTTACAATTTAAGCAAATTTGAAGAAGCTCTAGCTGCCTATGATCGAGCAATAACTCTCCGGCCTGACTACGCGGAAGTTTGGCAGGAAAAAGCTAAAACTTTATATGAATTGAAAAAATATAAGGAGTCACAATCAGCCTATGATAAAGCAATAGAATTAAAGCCGGAATATTTGGAGGCTTGGACGGGACGTGGTTATGCTTTGGATAAGTTGCAACAGTCAAAAGAGGCGATCGCATCTTTTGACAACGCTTTAAAAATCCAGCCCGACTACGCCGCAGCGTGGGAAGGTAGAGGCGATGCTCTGTTAGACTCGCAGCGGTACGAAGAGGCGATCGCCTCCTACGAAAAAGCGGTACAATTTCAGCCTAATTTGTACCAGGCTTGGTACAATCGGGGACAAGCTTACCAAAATTTAAAACAGTACGATCGCGCCGTTGAATCATATCAAAAAGCAGTTGAAATCAAATTCGACAATTCTGATGCTTGGTACAATTTAGGCAATGTTTTTCTAGAATTAAACAAAAATCAAGAAGCTTTGGAGGCCTACGAAAAAGCCGTGCGGTTTCAGCCAAATTATTATCAAGCATGGTACAGTAAAGGCATCGCTTTGCTGAAAATGCGGAGACATGAAGAAGCGGTAGAAGCTTACGAAAAAGCGGTTAAATTAAAACCTGATTCCGATCAAGCATGGTATAATTTAGGCTGGTCGTACCACGAATTGCGTCGGTACGAACAAGCAATTGAGTGTTACAGCAAAGCCTTAGATTTGAATCCGAAAAAATTTCAAGCCTGGTACAATAGAGGCAATGCTCAGTACAATTTGCAGCGGTACGAAGATGCGATCGCCTCTTACAACGAAGCCGTCTATGTCAAGCCAGATTACTCGGAGGCGTGGTACAGCCGCGGTAACGCCCTGGTAGCGGTGAAAAGATTCGGAGATGCGATCGCCTCCTATGACAAAGCAATCCGCTACAAGCCGGATTACGGAGCGGCAATGGAAGCAAAAAAGCGGGCCGAAAGTCAGCTAGGAAGCAGCCCACAGCCGCCCCAAAAACCATAAATTGTTAATTAGGAAAACCGGGCGAATGGAATTCGCGTCTATGCAAACAAAACCCGCCTCCGCGGGTTGAAAAATTGACCGTTAAAATTACGCGATATTCTTCAGTCCGCGGAGGCGGACATCGTTTGTGTAGGCGCGAATTCCATTCGCCGTCTTATCTCGAACATCGTTTAAATAAATACGGTTTTAACCGCCGTATTATTTACTTTTACCTAACAGCAGGAGTAATTACAGTGACACGGCGACTGTCTACCAACATCGGCCAAAAACCTCGATCGCTCAATGCTTTTACCGCCGCCGTAGCAGCGTTTTGATCCGTTGTATAAGCAACGAATAAAAAGGGACGCTGGCCGTAGGAAGCTAAGCCGACTTGCGTACCCAATGCTTGCTTGACTTGGGCGGCTAATTCCGGTTGATTGAAGTAATCTACTAACACGGCGTAACCGGGGCCGAGGGCTTGGGGATTGAACGCAAGATTGCCAGTTGGAGGATTGGCGATTGGTTCTGAACCGGGTGCTGGCTGAGGGTTGTAGACTGGCAGATTTTGGGGAAGTGCCGCTGCGGGCGATCGAACTACGTAAGCTTGCAATCCGACAACATCTTCGATATATTTAACCCAATCGCTAGCGATTTGCGAGTCGCGAAAGCCACCAACTCGCGTCACCGTATCGTTGATATACCGACAAACTATATTGTCAGTATTTCCGGGGAAAGACCGTTTTGCTCTTTCTTGCTGTTCTGGTGTTTTTGTGACAATTAACAGTAGATATTCATCGGAATTTGGCGGTTCGCAGCTCGACTGAGCTTTAACAGAACTCGATAAAATTGTCAAGGTCAAAATGGCGATTGAGGTAGCAGAAAATAGGGGAATAGAGACAAAATATTTGTACAATTTCCCCCTTGATTTTCCTGGCTTCGCCCTGGAAATTCCTGCTAGTTTGTTCATGCTGTCTGTAGGGACGCGAGGGCATCTGGAATAGTTGCTGACGGTGCTTGAAATTCACCTGTCAGTACATATTCTAATCGCAGTTTTAACCAGGTGATGAAAACAGGATCGGTGGAAACAATAGCGGCGGCTGGTTGAGGGCATTTTGCTTTGACTTCTTTCATTGTCGGTGCTTCTAGAAAAGCAGGCTGTTTGACCAACCAAAAATCTATTTGTTTTTCTTGTTCGTGGTAGTTGCGAGTTCTTTCTTTAAACACTTCATCAAGGGCTTCTTCTTCTAGCAAAAAGCGTTGGCTGGCTAAAACGTAGTAGTAGGTTTGCATTTTGGTCAGTTGTTAGGTGTTAATGTCGCCTGTATTGGCGAGTTTTGCAAGTCAAGGGCGGGTTTGCCGAGTTGTGGCAGTTCGAGAGTTCCAAACTCTTGTGCCGTTTACTTTACCTTATTGCTGTCACTTTGGGTAGGTGTAGAGCTACGTAAAGGATAAATGTTGCAAAATTTACCCAAATAGCGAGTTACTGCTGCAAAACCAGCGCTCTCCCCATGTTATATTTGTTAGTACCCACTTACTTAACTCAAACACAGTGAGGTAAATATGGCTTTTAGCAATTATAAAACGATCGGTGCAGTTATCAAAGAATTTCAGACAATCTATACTGAAGCTAATTTTGTGATTGAAATAGCTTTCAGTGTCCCTGACTACTTCCGCGAAGACTTGCAAATCATGATGATGGAAGGAGTAGTCGATAACTCAGAATTTGCCGTTTGCGAAAATTTGATTTATCCCGTGCTAAAAGAAGTTTGGAAGTGCTATCGCAGTAAATTTGTTTTGTGGAGTCATGAAGCTCTAAACTATGACACTAAGTTGTCAGGTTTTCATGAGTATATCTTGGCAAAACGTTCTCCTCTGGGTAAAGTTGTGTTTGACAAACCGTATTTGCTTTTAGTTGAAGCCAAGCAAGATAAATTTGAAGAAGGCTGGGCGCAGTGTATAGCAGAAATGATTGCCGCCCAGCGACTTAACGATGAACTTCAAGTTACTATTTTGGGTATTGTTTCTAATGGCAATACCTGGCAATTTGGCAAGCTAGAAGGAAATGTTTTTACCAGAAACATTACTCCTTACACTATTTATGAACTAGACAAGCTTTTTGGTGCTGTTAATTACATCTTTCAACACTGTGAATCGCAGCTAAATCAATTGGTAGCTGTTTGATTTGTTGTTAGTTTTTCCGCCTAAGCTGTCCTAACCAAATTAGTATAGCAGTAAATAACCCAGCGGCGAGTGCGGCACTCAAGCTAAAGGTAATCTTAATGGCAAAAGGCAACCAAGCGCATGGAATATGTAGAGTAGAAAGCGCCAAATCGAGCGGGGGATTTAAGAAGTTGTCATTTGGCTCAGTCGGTATTTCGATTGAGGCGACGATGGAACCCACTGCTAGTCCAGCACCAATAATCCCAACAGTGTTTTGGAAAGTGCGATCGCGCTGAGCTTGTTCTATCTCTGTAATTGCCCGACTTGAGTTGATTAAGTCTTGCAGTAATTGTAAGCCTGGACTGAGATTTGCATAGTCTTTTTGCACTTGTAACTTGTATTTTTCCTCTACCTCCTCGCTAAATTTTTCCAGGAATTTTAGATCGCAGGGGTGTTGCAAGTTCGCGATTTGAGATAACAGAGGTGTGGGATTAGTGCAGGTAGGGTTTGAGGTGGCTGTGGCAGATTGGAACCAGGATAGAATGGGGAGGATTTGAGCGATCGGGTTTTGTGCATTTTGGGTTTGGATTTGATTTAGGCGATCGCCAATAGTACCGATCCGTCTACTATAGTTGATGGCATTAATTTCAATAGTGCGAATTTGAGCATCTAGATAATTTAACTCTGTGGTATACTTAGGTAATATATTGTGGGCATCAACAACGGTTTTGCAGAGTTGTTTGAGATTCTGACTGTAGATATTTCCTACGAGTTGGTTAATAACTCTGAAATCTTTTTTTAGCTGTTGTTTCAGATAGCGACTTTGAGCGTAAGCCCAAAAAACTTTATGCCGATAGCAAAATAAGCGCAGCAGTTCAGTGTTAAAATCTTCCCAAACTGTTTTGGCAGCATCACTGCTAGGCATTACGGCAATGATGAGATGGATATTCTCTTGTAGTTGTTGAATAGTGCGTGGTTTAGCGTCCTGTGTTGACTCCTCTATCCGCAGTTCGTACCGCGAAAGCTCAAATATACTCCCTCCCAGAAAAGACCCTTTACCTTGGAAATCTCGTTCCCATTGCAAGCCGATATTTAAGGATAGACAGCATTTTTTAGCAACTTCTTCTGGACTAATGTTTTGGTTGTCCATCTCAGTCACAATCAGCCAGGTTTGCCCGATATTTGGGTGCTGATTATTTAGCTTTTCCTTGATTTTAGCTTGAAATTGGGCAAGACAACTGACTGGGTGAGGAGTCCTATCTTCCTTAAAAGAACAACCCAAAAGTAACCCATAGGTATCGTTCAAACGGACAGGGTAATAATAGCCTTCAAATGGTTTGTCGCTGTCAGTAAAACCCTCAAATCTATTTGTCAGCAGTTCCAGGTATTCGGATTCAAAAACAGAATCATGGCCAAATAGGGACAAGCGAATATTTGTCGGTAACTTAGCCGCAAAATCTTTCTGATTTGCTGTTAAGGATTGGGCATCTTCGCCCAATCCTTCCCGCAGGTCGTAAAGAAACAGAAATAGGTTAGGATAGATGAGATTTATCATTTATTGAAACTTTTTTTAACAAAATCTTTGAGTTTATCCAAAGGCAATTTTTTAGTGGTTTCTACTGGGTTAAGAGTTTTCAGAACTTCGCTACTCATGTTGAGAATTTCGTTGGTTTGGGAATTTTCAACTGGCTTGGGTTTATAAGGACGTTTTTCCAGTTTATTCCCAACCGTTAATACCTGTTCTAGTTCAGCTTCCGTCGGTAGTAGTCCAGCGGGTATCTTACCATCTACGGCTTCTAGCAAAGCGATCGCCACTTGATATTGCTGATGTAAGGAATCATTCGCCCCAACCACCTTCATTAAGCCTTTTTCGATGATATTCCAGGCTTTAGGATTAGCATCTAACTGTTTACCTGCCTTATTTAGGGCGGCTTGTTCAGTCTGACTCAGGGGTTCATCTAAGTTGCTCAGAGCTAGCAGCAACGCTAGTAAAGTGGTGTCAATGGATGGAGTCATAAAAATATTTTGTGGATATTACCAGTATATACAGCAAGTCAAAATCGCTGTAATGTAGTCTTCACCAAAAAAAACATTAAATCCGGCAGAAACTAATTTGCTTGTGTATAGTCAGAAAAGACACTACTGCATGAGTGGGTGAACATGACGAAGCGACAAGCCCTGGTAATTGGCATCAATGAATATCTCTTCGACCCAGAAGAACGGAAGCTAACAGCAGCAGAGGATGCGGAGAAGATTGCCCAACTTTTAGAGACATTCGGCGGCTTTGAGGTGCATCGGCTTCCCTGCAAGGAAGGTGTCCGGGAAGTAAATTCAGAGAAAAACTTGAATTTAAAAGAGTTGGAGGATGCAATTACCCAGCTTTTTCTGCCAAAAAGTGGCATAATTCCAGAAACGGCGCTGTTGTTTTTTGCAGGTCATGGTTGGCGAAGCGAAAAAAATGGACAACCTGAAGGATTTTTAGTCACTAGCGATGCTCTTTTTGATCATGACAGTGAAGATGGTTTGTTTTCACTGAAACGCTTACATCAAATATTAAAAGATAGTCCGGTGCGGCAGCAGATTGTGTGGTTGGATTGCTGTCATAGCGGAGAGTTATTCAATCTTATAGAGCAGAATTTAGCAGAATTTGAGCAACAGCGAGATTTTGATCGTTGTTTTATTGCTGCTTGTCGCGAATTTCAGGTGGCTTACGGAGGAGTGCTTACTCCTGCTTTGTTGCAAGCACTTGACCCCACAAACAAAGATGATGGTAGAGTTACTAATTACACATTAAAGCCAAGGCTGGAAGCAATACCAAATAACGTATCCCAGCATTTCGTTGTCAGGAATATGAGTAGTCAAATAATCCTCACATATAAAGGGGGAGTTCGGGGTAAAATTTGTCCCTACAAGGGGTTAGAATATTTTGATTTCAATCCGATAAAACATCAAGAAGCTCAAGACCACAAATATTTTTATGGGCGTACAGAACTAACAGAGCAACTTTTGAAGAAGGTTCGCTCTAGTAATTTTCTGGCAGTAATCGGTCAATCTGGAAGTGGTAAATCTTCTGTTGTGAGGGCTGGGTTACTGTATCAGCTCTATCTGGGTAAGAATATACCAGGTAGCGACAGATGGACATTTTATCCACCATTTACTCCTGGGACTGATCCGCTCGTAAATCTACAGCAAGTGCTGGGGATAAGCGTTAAAACAGCCGATGATTTAGTGGATTTTATCGAGCGTCTTCCTAGTGAACGAGTAGTGCTAGTAGTAGATCAATTTGAAGAAGTGTTTGCTCCTCCGAATAAAGAAAAGAGACAAAAGTTTTTTGAATACTTAATGAGTGCAGTAGAACATTTAGGAAATAAACTCTGCTTGGTGTTGGTAATGCGGGATGATTTTCAATACAAGTGTGCCGAGCAGGAGTATGCTGGATTAGCTGACAAAATTGACAAGAATTTGGTAAGAGTTCAACGGATGAACCGCCCAGAGTTGCAAGAAGTGATCCTCAAACCTGCTGAGTTAGTGGAGTTGGAAATTGATGGACATTTAGTCAATAAGATGATTGCTGATGTATCAGATTCCCCTGGTAATTTAGCTTTGTTACAGTACACGCTGACTCAATTGTGGGAAAACAGTAGGTTTAATGTTTTGACAGTTTCCGATTATAGCCGTCTGGGTGGGGTACAAAAGGCACTGGGAAACCATGCTGATACAGTTTATGATTCCCTTTCCTCAGAAGAACAGAAAGTGGCTAGGCGGATTTTTCTAGAATTGACTCGATTGAGTGAAGATGAAAAGACTCCGAATACTCGTCAGCAAGTTTGGCTAAAAGATTTAGTTAATTCTCAGCAGTCTGAAGAATTGGTAAATAAAGTGTTGCAGCGTTTGGCTGATGCGAAATTAGTTGTCACCAGTGAGCAAGAGTTAGATCGGAAAAGGGTGGCTGTGGTGAATATCGTCCATGAAACACTGATTCGGAATTGGGGGTTGTTAGGTGGTTGGCTGAAGGAGAATCGAAAAGCGTTGATAATTAAACAGCCAATTGAAGATGCAGCTAAGGAATGGCGAGATAAAGGTAAGCAGCGAGAATCAGCTTATCTCTTGCAAGGAACAAGATTGGCAGCGGCAGAGGATTATATTAAGCGTTATTCTGATCTAGTACCGCTGTCTGGATCTAGTCAGGAATTTGTTCAGAAAAGTATTAAAAATAGAAAAAAGAACCATCGTAATTTATTTGTTACAGTTTCTGCCGTATTTTTGGGACTGGCTGGATTCGCTGGTTGGGCTTTGATTGAAAATGCAGATGCTCAGATAAGAGCAGATAGTGCATCTTCAAAATCTCTTATTGGTGCTGATAGTTTGGTAGCCAGCTTGAGAGCGGCTAAACGCCTTAAAGAGCCATTTGGAAGTATGGGTGCAAAAACTGATACTAAAATTGAAGCCATAACAGCCTTACAAAAGTCAGTTTATGGAATTGTAGAACTAAACCGCTTTGAAAGTGATACTGGTGAGGTTAAAGACGTAAGCATTAGTCCCGATGGTCAATTAATTGCTTCGGCTAGTAAAGATGGTACTGTGAAAATTTGGGACAAAAATGGGAAATTAATAAGTACATGGTCAAGAAATCTTGCTGAGAATGAAACTAAAAGCATTTGGAGTCAAATTTCTAGTATTAATTTTAGTCCTGATAGTCAATTAATTGCTTTTGCCGATCACCAAAATATTCTACTGATGGATCGTAGTGGCAAAATCGTGAGAACTCTGAAATATCAAGAAGATGAGATGCCGCTATCGCTAGCAGAGTTCGGGATCGGTTCTGTCAGCTTTAGTCCTGATGGTCAGATGATTGCTTCTGGAGGTGGCGATGACGAAATTAGACTTCAAACACTAGAAGGTAAACTAATTGCTGTTCTTAAACATACCAATGATTCTGGCGACCCTAATATTATGAATATAAGTTTTAGCTCAGACAATCAGATGATTGCTTCAGCCGATATGGATGGTGAAATTAGGCTTTGGAGCCGTGATGGTAAATTGTTTAAAAAAATTAATCATAGTAATAAACCACCAGTCGATAGAAAAACAGTTTTTAGCGTAGCTTTTAGCCCAGATAGTCAAACATTTGTCTCTGCTGGTGACGACGGTATAGTAAGATTATGGAAAAAGAATGGTACATTAGTGACTAATTTTTCAGGACATAAAGACGGTGTAACAAGTGTTGCTTTTAGTGCAGATGGTAAATTAATTGCTACGGCAAGCAAAGATAATACTATTAAAATCTGGAAAATAAGTGGCAAATTATTAACTACAATTACGGGACATAGCGGTGCAATAAATAAAGTAAATTTTACTCCAGATGGGCAAAAACTTGTTACTGCCAGTGACGATGGTACTGTCAGAGTATGGCAGATATCTCCTATTGATATTTCCCGCTTAAAGGGGCATAGTAGTTCAGTGACAGACGTAGAATTTAGCCCTGATGGACAAATGATTGCTACAGCTAGTGAAGACAGAACCGTTAAACTCTGGAGTCGAGACGGTAGAATGTTCAAGACTCTGATTGGTCATAGTGATAAAGTCAACAGTGTCAGTTTTAGTCCTGACAATCAAATAATTGCTTCTGTTGACAATTTTGGTAAATTTTTCAGGCTTTGGAAGCGAAATGGTACGCCAATCAATTCCTATGCTGAAGATTCTACAAGTTCTTATAATACAATAAAATTTAGCCCTAAAGGTCAAATAATAGCTTCGACTGGTTGGTTTGGTATGGAACTTTGGGACTATCAAGGAAAGCTTATACGTACTATTCAAGATGTTGATGGTGCTTTTCATAGTGTAAGTTTTAGCCCTGATGGTCAAGTAATTGCTTCATATGTAACACCTAGGTCTCGAATGTATAACGAAGGCCCTTCTTTAAAGCTCTGGGAAATCAATGGTAAATTGTTGACTAAACTTCTTGGAAATAAAGCCAGTTTTAGACCTGACGGCAAAGAAATTGTCACCTCTGGTGAAGATGGAATTTTGAGAATTTATAAAAATAATGGCAGTTTAATTGCTAACTTAACTGGTGGACACAGTAAAAAAGTTACTGATGTCAGCTTTAGTCCAGATGGTCAGATGATTGCTTCAGCCAGTGAAGATGGGACAGTCAAACTTTGGAGTCACAATGGTACTTTGGTTGAAACACTTAATTTGACAGAAGCTATTACTAGCCTAAGTTTTAGTCCTGACGGAAAAGAATTAGCATTAGCAGTAAGTGATGGAACGGTTATTTTATGGAATTTGGATATTGAAGACTTACAAAAAAGAGGCTGTGCATGGGTTCGTGGCTATTTAGAAAATAATCAGAAAGTATCAGATGCAGACAGACATTTATGTGATGGCGTCCCCGCTCCTAAATCAAAAACCGATTGAGGATAAATTTGAGGATACGATCACACTTGATAATTCAGAACGTGACTTGGCTACGCTACTGCGCGATCGTCATTTCCCTATGCTAAAATAAACTCAATAAATTTCAAAAGATTCGGAATAAATAAAATGTCTTATAGTCAGTTCACCCTAGAAATGGTCGAACAAGTTTTTGGGCTAAGTATTATTGAAAAGCTGGATAGTTTCGCCGAAGTACCAGAAGTTCCTATTAGTAGTTTCTTAAAACAGTGTCTTGAATACAATACTCCCTTGGCCTTAGAAATTGCGACAGAAAAAGCGCGATCGGAAATGATTATTGCACCAATATTGATTGAACTAAAACAGCAACTTGGATCTAAAATAAGTCTGTTTTCTGGTAGAGAATTCAATGTGGATAGTCAACAAGGACTGATGGGATATTGTGATTTTATAATTAGTAAGTCTCCGTCTCAATTGATGATTAAGTCACCCGTAATCTTAATCGTGGAAGCTAAAAATGATAACATCCAATCGGGATTAGGTCAGTGTATTGCCGAGATGGTAGCAGCACAAATAATTAATCAACGTCAAAACAATAATGAAATGGTTTATGGTGCTGTGACGACTGGCACAAACTGGAAATTTATGAAATTATTTGATTCTGTAGTTGAAATCGATCCCAATGAATATTTCCTGAATAATGTAGCGAAGCTAATGGGTATACTAAGAAGTTTTATCGGCTCGTGATATTAGTCTAAGAATCCCCAGATACCCGATTTCTTAAAGCAGTCGAGTATCTAACACCTAAAAATAACTTGACTTTTATCAATTCGAGGCTAAAATTATCTTAAGTTTTACCATAGCATTTCCAGCCTGTTCATGATAATTGCTTATTTAGTTAACCAATATCCCAAAGTCAGCCACAGCTTCGTCCGCAGAGAAGTGGCCGCCGTTGAAAGCTGCGGCCTCAAAGTCGCGCGTTTTTCGATCCGCTCTTGCGAATCGGAACTCGTTGACGGCGCAGACAAGCTAGAGCAAGAATTGACTAAAGTAATCTTAGGAGTTGGAGTCAAAGGCTTAGTGTTAGCTTTGCTGCGTGTTGCTCTCACAAAACCGATCGCATTCCTCGAAGCTTTGCAGTTAACATTTAAAATAGGGTGGCACTCTGAACGCGGAATTATACTGCATCTAGCTTATTTAGCAGAAGCTTGCATTCTGTTAAATTGGTTTGCAGAATCCGGTACAACTCACGTTCACGCTCACTTCGGCACAAATTCCACAACTGTTGCAATGTTGTGTCGCGTCCTTGGCGGGCCGACTTACAGTTTCACCGTTCACGGCCCTGAAGAATTTGATAAAGCGACACTTCTTTCCTTAGATGAAAAAATTAAACGATCGACCTTTGTAGCAGCAGTTAGTTCCTTCGGTAAAAGTCAGCTTTTTCGGTGGTGCGATCGCACTTATTGGTCAAAAATCCACGTCATACACTGCGGAGTCGATGCAGCATTTTTAGTTCACCCCCACATCCCCATACCCGCAGCACCCCGCCTAGTTTGTGTCGGCAGGCTCAGCGAACAAAAAGGTCATTTGCTACTGCTAGAAGCGGCCAGCAAGCTAGCAGTTCAAGGTTTGCAGTTTAAATTGGTATTTGTCGGAGACGGGCCGCTACGGGCTGAAATTGAACAGCAGATTGCACAACTCGGCCTGCAAAATTATATAGAAATTACCGGCTGGGCTAGTGGCGATCGAGTTCAGCAAGAAATTTTAGCTTCCCGCGCAATGGTATTGCCGAGTTTTGCCGAAGGTTTACCCGTCGTAATTATGGAAGCCCTCGCTCTCAATCGACCTGTAATTAGCACTTATGTTGCTGGTATCCCGGAACTCGTAGAACCCGGTGTTTGCGGTTGGTTAGTTCCTCCCGGTTCCGTAGAAGCATTAGCTGTGGCGATGCGCGCGGCATTGGAAGCACCTTTAGAAAAGCTAGAAGAAATGGGGAAAACAGGAGCAGAACGGGTAGCGAAACAACACAATGTGGATTTAGAAGCAAAAAAATTAGTAGCGCTGTTTCAAGGATCTATTGAACAATCATTATAAGATAAGAAGACCGGGCGGTTGAAACCGCGTCGATAAAGACAAAACCCGCCTCCGCGGGTTGAAGACAAAGGCGGTTAAAACCGCCGTCTTCTCTTTAGTCCGCGGAGGCGGACTTTGTTTGTGTAGACGCGGTTTCAACCGCCGATTCCAAGCTTTTTAAGGAATAGGAACAGATCTCAACAACTTATCAACAATCGTCTTCGCCCTCCTTCCCCCCGCCGGAATCAACCGATGAGAAAGTACGTGCGGTGCTAATTCCTTCACATCATCTGGGGTAACATAATCCCGCCCCGAAATAAACGCCAAAGCCTGAGATGCCCGGTGCAAAGCTACCGCACCACGGGGACTCACGCCCAGAGTAATCTCTTCATCCTCGCGAGTCGATCGCACCAAATCAACAATATACTGCTTCAAAGAACCTTCCACTTTCACACCAGCGCACAAACGGCGCAATTCCTGCACCTCTTCCAAAGAAATACAAGGCTGCAAATCCTCAACTGTAAAAGTATCAGAAAGCCGTTCCAACATTTGCAACTCTTCCAGCGCAGCCGGATAGCCCAAAGTCAAAGACAAGGTAAACCGATCCATCTGCGCTTCCGGTAGCGGAAAAGTACCTTGATATTCGATCGGGTTTTGAGTCGCAATTACAAAAAACGGCGCTGGAACATTCCGAGAAACTCCATCTACCGTCACCTGCTTTTCTTCCATCACTTCCAGCAAAGCTGATTGAGTTCGCGGTGTCGCCCGATTGATTTCATCCGCCAGCAAAACATTAGCAAAAACTGGGCCGGGCAAAAATTCAAACTTGCCGCTGCTAGGATTCCAAATATTAGTACCCGTGATATCGGTTGGTAACAAATCGGGAGTACACTGAATCCGCTGAAACTTCCCATCGATCGATCGCGCCAAAGACTTCGCCAGCAGCGTTTTTCCCACACCAGGCACATCTTCCAGCAGCGCGTGACCGCCGGAAAGCACGGCTACTAGCACCAAGCGAATAGCATCCGCTTTGCCGACAATAGTTTTGCCTAGATTTTGTTTGAGCCGCTCAATATGTTCTCTCATATCCCTGATTTTTAAGTAGAAGGAAGAAGGAAGAAGGAAGAAGGAAGAAGGAAGAAGGAAGAACAAATACACAGCCAGCTTTTTAGCGTTCCGCATTTTAACTTAAATCAGGTTGATTTACTTAATTGCTAATTGCTAATTGTTGATTGCTCGTTCTTTTATTCCCGGCCTCTTAGAGAGGCACGAAAGTTTGTGTTGTAGCGATTTTAATCGCCCAAGCAAAATAGTAATGTACACAATAAACCGCTCGACTGCGATTTTTTAACCATTAGCAGCTAACACCTTTCTAGCAACATCACAATCTGCCTGAATTTGAGTTTTTAGAGCATCCAAAGAAGCGAATTTTTGTTCGGGTCGCAAAAATTCTATCAAACTTGCGCTCAAGGTTTGACCGTACAAATCTCCAGACCAATCTAACAGGTGAACTTCTACAGTGAGTTGCAGGCCGTCTACCGTTGGGCGGCGGCCAACATTCATCACCCCATTTATGAATGATACATTTGATGATCGATCGGGAATTAGAGATTTGGGATTTTCCCACTTATAGGAAGAACTTTCATCTTTGATGATTCCGCCTCCATCCTTGACCGAGACTCGCACCGCGTACACGCCAAAACAGGGCAAAAATTTTTCCGGTGGTAGTTCGATATTAGCAGTCGGAAATCCGATCGTCCTTCCCAGTCGCTGTCCGCCAACTACAGTCCCGACTAAACTGTAGGGTCTCCCTAGTAACTTATTCGCTTTTCTGAGGTCGCCGGATGCCAGACCTTCGCGGATGGCGGAACTGCTGATCCGATCGCCCTCAGCGCAATTGTGCAGGGGTATCAGCGCAACATCAATACCGTAACCCGAGGCGATCGACTGCAAATCCACAGCCGTCCCAACGCGTCCTCGTCCAAACCTAAAATCAACCCCCACACTAATTCGACTCGCTTTTAGTTGTCGCACCAAAATTTCCTCGACAAACTCACAAGCAGTCAAAGCCGCCAATTCTTGATCGAACGGCAGCAGCACAAGTTGCTCGACGCCCATTGCTGCGAGCAATTCTACCTTTTCTGCCAGAGGTGTTAGCAGTTTTTTCGGTTGACCCGTAAAGAATTCTTGCGGGTGCGGATCAAATGTCACCACAGTGCTGTAAAGCCGATCGACCCCATCAGAATCACGACCAGAGAGGCTGTTGCCCTCTGTCCTAGGGTCTATTAAACCATCGAAATTATGCCTGCTGTCGGCTAGATTGGGCGGTGCTGCTGAGTCATTTTCGCAGGTCGCCGAATGTTCCCTTGGCAAATTTTGATCTGTGCCAGCGTTTGATCGCAAGTTTTGCCCCGACGCAAAAACCGTCGCAGAACTTGACCCAGGCGATCGATTTAAAATTGGCTGCACGACTTGTCGATGCCCTAGGTGCAAACCATCAAAGTTTCCCAAGGCAACAGAAGTTGGAGTCAGAGCAGCGGTACAAGAAGAAGTTACCCACACGCTTAAAATTTTGACATACTTAGCCAGATTGCGATCGCCAGTCGATTTTAGATTTTAGATTTTAGATTGACTCCACAGATACAATCTTGGAGATTGAACTTTAGTCTAAACTTTTTGGTTTTCCACGACAGCAGTCGGGGGCTTGTACCCATCTTTGAGGTCAGCCCTAACTTAAATTTGAGATTTCCGAGCTCAAGATTTCAGAACCATCAGACAGGCACTTGAGGCGCTTGCACCGACGCTTCAGACAAATCGTTATCAGGAGGCAGCAATTGTAACGACAAACCTTCCCGCGCCATCAAACTATTCGGGAACCTTTGAGCCACTTGTTCTCCCACCCTGTCTAAAAACTCATCATTGTGCAGCGGGTCGTGGTGAAAAATCACCAACTTTTTGACATTAGCAGCCTTTGCCACCTTCACCGCTTCCTGCCAAGTCGAATGTCCCCAGCCGACCTTGCTGCTCTTCTCGGCATAATACTCCTCATCGGTATAAGTAGCGTCGTAGATCAGCACCTCAGCATCCTGAGCCAAATACAGCACATTTTCGTCTAAACGATCAGGAAAATGTTCGGTATCAGTCACGTAAGCAGCCGAATACCCCCGCCAGTTGACGCGGTAGCCTATAGCTTCTCCGGGATGGTTCAACAAAGCAGTTTCCACCTTAATCTCTCCGAGTTCCAGCGGTTTTCCCACTTCTATATCGTTAAATTTCAGGTCTGCCCCCATAATTTGCAGGGGCACCGGAAAATTGGGGTGCAACATCTGGTCGTGGAGGCGCTGCTGGATAGTAGCCTTATTAGGAGCAATAGCCCCATAGATGTGAAAACAGTTCCCAGGAATAAAAGCTGGGACAAAAAATGGGAATCCTTGAATGTGATCCCAGTGAGAGTGAGTAAAAAACATATGAGCTTTTACGGGCATCTGGGACAGGAGAGTTTGTCCCAAAACCCGCAATCCAGTACCGCCATCGAAAATTAGGCGACTGTCACCCACTCGCATTTCTATACAGGGCGTGTTGCCCCCGTAACGTACTGTTTCTGCCCCGGGAGACGCTATGCTACCTCTAACGCCCCAGAAGTGAACCGTGAATTGGTTTTGCATACTAGATATGGGTTTTCTTGCAAGATTGTTCCGGCGATTTATCCGTAAGGTGTTTACGTATTACTAAGGGCTTGTGCGATCAAACCCAAGTTCTTTGACGGTCGAGTTCCCCACTTGTTGGAAGTGCCAAGAGTCTCGCTCATCGCGAGAATGCAAAACTGTTGGGCTTGACAACTGAGTAATAAATTACAAGGTAGACTAATCAAGTCTCGATCGTAACTATTCTTTTCATCTCTTCACTAGCCTAACCTCCGCAGACACACTTTGGGGCCACAGTTCTGTATGAGTTTGATCAAAAGCCGCTGTTTTTCCAGCCTCCGCACTTGCCGAACACGATCATCGCGCGGTAGGTTGCTTGCCTTGCTGCTTTACGGGTTGGAACCTGGATGATGACCTTCCTGCTATCTAGTCCGGTCGATCAACCATAATATGCAGGTGTCGGGGCTGTTTTGCGCCGATATCTGGCTGATATTGCCGATCGGGCGTGAACGCGCCTCTACAAAAATGACGGTTAATTTACCAGACTTGAGATGCTCTCGCCATTTAACTAGACAGGCGGGAATTCCCCCACCATAGCGGTACTCCGCTTGGTGGTGGGATGAAAGACGAGCGAAGCGACGATCGCCTATCCCACGAAACTCGACATCTTGATTATCGAGGGAGATGGGATAGGCATGAGGAGACGAGCAAATTCCTGGCATTTTCCGGCCTATCCTTGGTACCATATTATCAGAGATGTCGATCGCCAATAATGTATCAAGCCTATAAATTCAGGTAATTGCTCAACTACCCCCCTCCCCTGAAACTGCCTCAAGCGAGACAGTTTCAGATTGTGAATTTTAAGCAAAAAGCTTCTTCTTCAATAAAATCAACGAGAGAATGAGGGTTTCAGCGATCAAAACGGAAAAATGAAATAATTGTGTTCAAACTTTGGAATACTTGCCTACAAAGGGTTTCAGAGATTTTATTTTTGTCCGTAGGGGGGGGTGAGCAATTACAAATTCAGAATCTATCCTACGGCCCAACAGCAAACCTACTTTGCGGGTGCTTTCGGCTGTTGTCGTTGGTTTTGGAATTATAGTTTGAATCTGTGTCAGCAAACCTACAAAGATACTGGCAAAGGGCTGAGTAGAAGTGCGATTCAAGGATTACCCCCAAATCTCAAAAAGGAATATCCTTGGTTGACAAATGCTTATTCTCAATCACTTCAAATAGTCGCATTGAACCTGTCTACTGCTTATAAAAATTTCTTTGATAAACGTGGCGGTTTTCCTAGCTTCAAGTCGAAGCATGGAAAACAATCTATTAGTTATCCTCAGAATATCAAAGTAGGTGACAACTCGATCAAATTGCCGATAATCGGTGAAGTGCATTGCATAATTCATCGAACACTAGATGGCCAGGTTAAAACTGTTACTATTTCCCCAGGGTAAGCGCACCTCAAACGCAGTTGCCATCTAGATTGTAGGGCTGCTACTTTTAGAGAGTTCAGGGAGCGCTGCAACTAATACCTTCACCATATAATCATCGCTCATCGCAGCCAGTCTCGTTTTCTGGACTAAACTGCGTTTTTTACCTGTGGATTCTCGATTGAGGGCATTGAGGGCGAACCGTCGTAAAACAGCCAGGTTCTGAGGACC